>JAGCKB010000185.1 GCA_017647725.1 Bacteroidaceae bacterium | reverse complement strand
CTTTCCGTCGGCACGAAAAGTAGGAGAAAAATAACAATGAAAGGCTGAATTTAGCAAACGAGCCTAAGAAGCTGTTTAAATTTCTAAAAAAAATATTCATATAGAAGCTGACGGTTTCGTCGTTTTTTATATTCAAAAATGCCTGTTTGTTTCTTTATTGCGGTTACATAGCTTCTAAATGAGAGACTGAAAAAGTTTTACCGGACACCAATAAATACTATATGTAATTTTGCAGCAAGGAAAAGAAAGATAAATTAGTATGATAATAGGAGAAGTAGGAGGAGATAACAGTAGTTATGCTTTGAGATTGTATTCAAGAGATAAATAAAAATAAATCCACAAACCCTGTCTGAAGTTTGTGGATTTATTTTATACTATTATGATTGTGTTATTTTATTATAATCTTTTTACCGTTGACAATGTAGATACCGGCCTTTGTAATAGTCTCTACTCGGCGACCTGTAAGGTCATAGATGACTTTTTCTGCCGATTCGTTGTTTACGCTTTCGATACCTGTTACGCCTGTAAACTCGTACTCGGTGACTGATTTAAGACCAGCTGCCTTGAAATAGGTCTCGAGGCTTCCCGAAATTTTTACCTGTTTCTTGTAGTTGTCGGTGTTGTCGGCAAGGTTGAGAGCGTTGCGAATGTCGCCTTTGGGGAGCTGAACGATAAGACACTTGCTGTAGTCGCTCTCATCGGCATCGTCGGCGATGAGGATGTTTGTTGCTACCTCTGTGCTGCCAAACTCGCAACCGGTCTCTACGTTACCGTTTACTGCACCTACAATATATCCTGTTACTGTTGCCTGAATCTGTTTGCCGTCGACGTATGCTGCGAGTGCATCACTTACGCTGCCTACAATGGGCTCATCGGGTTGTGTGTCACCGCTTTCGGTTTTCTCTACCTTAATAGCCATTGTGTTGACAAATTTGCTGCTGCTTACGCCAATGGTGTAGCCTGTTACCTTTACTACATCGCCGCTCTGTGCTGTTACAATGCCATCCTTGGGATACTGTATGCTGCCTATGGCTGTTGCTGCACCCTCTACTGCTACGTTGTAGTAGTTACCGCTGATGGTCAATGTTCCTGTGTACTCGACATATTTTATTACGGGGCTCTTCAGGTATTCGTCTAATTGTGCTCCTGTCATTGTTGCAGGGGTGGGGTGGCTCACCGATGCTGTGCCGCTCTTCTCGACTGTGGGGTTGCTGCCGAACTGCAAGAGTCCTCCGTAAAGGCTTGTTGCACCGCTTACTGTAACAACGTCGCCCTCGGCGTGTCCCTTGTCGCTGCCAAGATATACGAGGATGGTACCTGTGCCATCGTTTACGAGGAATCCGCGTGCGTATGTTGCGATTACTGTACCCTTAACGGCTGCATCGCCTGCACCTGCTGCAAGAACCTCGGCAATGGTGCTTACCTCGGTAGGCTCGGTGGGCTCATCGCCACTGTCTTCACCTCCTTCGCTCTCGCCTGCTACGAGTGTTACATCGTCTACAAGGAACGATGCACCTTTACCGTTTTTGTTATTCATAATGTTTACGGCAATCTCGGTTGCTGCGTCCAATGTGAATGTGAAAGTCTCCTCTTTCCACTCGTTTGTTGCTGCCTGAGCGGGGGTGTCGTCATAGATGTAGTCCTTCTGTGAGTCTACAACAACACCGTTCTGTAGCTTGATGTAGCCTAAACGGTAGTGGCCTGCTTCTTCGCCATTGACCTTGAAGTAGGCGCTGATTGTGTAGGTACCGGCCTCAAGATTGTAGCTCTGCGAGGTGAAACGTTTGTTACCCGATGCTCCTTTTACTACTACCGAACTGCTGCCGCTGTGTGCGTCGCTCGACTGTTCTATTGTAGCATTGTTTGCTTTTATTGTTGCCCAACCTGTGGGACGATTGTCACTCCACTCTTCGAAACTTGAGTTCGAGAGCAGGTTTCCTGTCTGCGCATTTGCCACGATGGCAATGAGGCAGAGTAGTGAAAGTAAAATTTTCTTCATATGATAATATTTTGTGTTAATGATTTAATTTTGCCAATTATTTTCGCGGTTTAGCGCAAAGATACTAACAAACGAGCGAGATAAACAAAACTTGTTTTGTTATTTCCCAGCGAGTGCCATCTATTTTCGCGCTTTAGCGCAAAGGTAGCAATTTTTGTATTCTTATTTATTATTAAATATGTAATTTTTGGTTAAATGATAATGTATTTGCGAAATATTTGCGTGTGTATGTTTGCGAAATGAGAAATAATTACTATCTTTGCACCGCAAAACAGAGGAGGCGTCCTTGTTTGGGTTGATATGTTCTTGATAAAGTGGATATGTCTTCTCGTTAAAGTGAATATGTTTATACAAAAATATGGGTAAGTCCTATACGGCCAGCTCCTAGCGAATCCTCCAGGGCTTGACCGCAGCAAAGGTAGTTGGTTGTAGCGGCGCGATGTAGGTAGCTTACCCACCCATAACTCCTCCACAGAGATTATCTCAGTGGAGGAGTTGTTTTTTACGTTCCTGCGGATTTTGCTAATCCTATGTTTCTATTTAACCTCCCCTTGAGTGGATGAACTAAAAGACTGTTGCAAGAGTAGCTTTAAATATCACTACCCTGAATACTCTTTGTTATCTCATGTTTTTTACGCTTAATGTTTAATTTTCTCTAAAATATTTTGCAAATTAAAAATAAAGTAGTACTTTTGCATCGCTTTTAAGAGGCAGATGCGCTGTTAGCTCAGTTGGTAGAGCAATTGACTCTTAATCAATGGGTCCAGGGTTCGAGTCCCTGACGGCGTACAAAGAGGTGGCTGAAAAGCTGCCTCTTATTTTTTTGATAACTAAAATCTTAATATATGAGAACGATATTCTTGATGTTGCAGTTGCTATTGCTTCTTGTTGCTTGTTCTCCTGCTACAAAAGAGGCTTACTTGAATGATTATAAATCTTTTATCGAGCGTGTTGGCGATGAGAGAAAGGAGTATGGCGAGGCGAAATGGACTGCTGTAAAGGCTGAGTACAAACTCTATTCCGACGATTGGTATAAAAAGTTCGAAGACGAGTTTACGGTAAAAGAACGTATGCTATTGGCTGGGTATGAGGCTAAATTTGCCTATTATGTAGCTGCTCAAAAGACAGGTGAAGCCTTCGACGATATGATGGAGTCGTTGCGCTCATCCGATAAAAAAGGTATTCACGCAAAGATTGAGAATTATATCGAGAATGATATGGAGGATGATATTGAGGAGTTATATAAGGAGGCCAAGAAGATTGGAGGGGAAACTTTAGAGACTGTTGAGGAGGTTCTTGAAGAGTTGGATATCAAATTCTAAAATTATAGCTGAAGATATGAAAAAAGAGAGGTTATGGAGTTGTTCTTATGTACTTGTGTGCATTGCGTCGTTTCTAACCTCTTTTTCTTTTTTCCTGCTTGTGCCTACGCTTCCTTTCTATCTTGTATCGGAGTTGGGGGTAGAGCAGGGGATGGTAGGTGTGTTGCTCTCTTGTTATGTGCTTGCAGTTTTGTGTGTGCGTCCCTTTGCAGGCTGTGTGGCCGATATTTTTCCGCGTAAAAAGGTTTATATAATATCGTATATGCTCTTTGCGTTGGCTTTTGTCGGTTATCTTGGGTTGGTACATTCGGTGGCGGCTTTTGTTGCGCTTCGTGTTTTTCACGGTTTTGCATTTGGGGCCTTGACGACAACGGCTAACACTCTTGTTATTGATATTATGCCATCCTCGCGCCGAGGTGAAGGGCTTGGATACTATGGCGTGATGAATAATCTTGCTATGGCATCGGGACCAATGACCGGTCTGTTTATAATCTCATCGGGTAATTATACATTGCTTTTTGCTACTGCGCTTGTTGCGATATTGGCAGGGTTTGCTATGGCGCTCGTTGTGCGGGTTCCTAAAAAAGAGCTCTTTTCACTCGATAAGGCGACGCCTGTTATATCGGCCGATCGCTTTTTCCTTTTTGCCGGTATTCCTGCTTGTGTGGCAATGATGGCTATTGCTGTTCCTTACGGAATAACAACGAGTTATATGGCGGTGTATGCCGAGGAGGTTGGCTTGACGATAAACTCGGGGCTTTTCTTTACAGTAATGGCTTTTGGGCTTATTGTCTCTCGTTTGCACTCGGGTAAGATGGTTGATAGAGGGTATATTACACAGACAATATCGGTTGGTATGTTCATAGCTCTCTTTGGAGTGTTGGGTGAGACGGTTTTGCGATATGTTGCAGCACATAGCGTTGTTGCTGCCGATGTGCTATATTTTCTCTCGGCACTGCTTATGGGATATGGTTACGGAACAATTTTTCCTGCTTTTAATACGCTCTTTGTAAATCTTGCACCCAATTCGCGCAGGGCAACAGCAAATGCTACTTACTTGACCGGGTGGGACGTTGGTATTGGAGTAGGAATGTTGCTCGGTGGGTTGCTCTCGGAGGTTGGGTTTAGCTATTGCTTTGCTTTTGGATTGTTGATGCTGCTCTTTGCCCTGCTCTTTTTCATATCTTATGTTACTCGACATTTTAATAAACATCGTCTCAGATGAAGTATTCGTTGTAAAATAGACAACTTAATGGGTATAATTTTAAGTTTATATATAAATATTTGATAAAAATTTTGCAGGTAATAAAGTTTTGACTACATTTGCAACGTATGTTTGCTATGTGAATAGCGCGATGTACAAGTAATATACCAGTTATGATAGTATATAGTTTTTTCTTAGTTGTTTAGTAAATTGGGGACTGTTGCTTTGTGAAAAGCGACAGTCTTTTTTTATGTCGGTAACATCTTTTTAATAAATAATTTCTTTTTTTATAAAAGATTAGTTCATAAATAAAAATATATACAATAAAAAGAATTAAATTTGCATTCGATTATATTTTAAGAAGCTGTTTAAATTTATATCGTCAAGATTTTTATAGATCAAAAATTGGATGTTTATTTATATTTTAAGGGCGCATATCGGGCTATGTAACCGCAAAAAAGAGACAAACAGGCATTTTTGAATATAAAAAACGACGAAACCGTCAGCTTTTAAGGTAGAATAGGTTGTGTTTGTCATAAATGCAACCTGTTTGATATGTGAAAATGAGAAATTATAATAAATAAAAATATATGGAAAATAAAATTCAAGAACTTACCGAGAAAATCTACAACGAGGGTGTAGAGAAAGGAAAAGAGGAGGCGTCACGCATTGTAAAAGAGGCTCAGGAAAAGGCTGCTGCCATACTGAAAGAGGCTCAGGAGAATGCCGATGCAGTATTGGCTAAAGCGCAGAGAGATGCCGAGGAGTTGCAGCAGAATACCAAGGCCGAGCTAAAGCTTTATGCAGGTCAGGCGGTTGGTGCATTGCAGTCCGAGGTTGCTACTTTGGTTACCGATACAATCGTAAACGAGTCGGTTAAGGGCGCTCTCTCGGGTGATGCTCTAAAGGCTGTAATCGTGAAAATAGCCGAGCGTTGGAGTGCCGATGAGCCTCTTGTGATTTCTACATCCGAGGCCGAGGAACTTAAGGCATATTTTGTTGCAAAGGCCAAGGAGTTGCTCGATAAGGGAGTAGAAATTAAACAGGTAAACGGTCTTAAGACATCGTTCTCTGTATCTCCTGCCGATGGTTCTTACAAGGTTAATTTTGGTGAGGCCGAGTTTGAGTCTTTCCTAAAATCATTCTTGCGCCCTGTTATTGTTGAACTTCTTTTCAAGAAATAAGAATGAGTGAATATTATTGCTTGGTTGCAGGCCTGCCCGATGTTACCTTTGATGGTAGTAAAGCAGGTTATTCGGTCGAGAAGTTCAGAGAGGAAATTATGCCCGAACTATCTGCCGAGGATGCACGCATAGTAAATTTGTCGTTCTATAAATTGGATAATGCCAACATTCTGCTGTTGTTGCGTTATGGTAACGAGGTGGAACTTCAGACACTTGGATGCTTTACAAAGGAGCAGTTGATAGACATTATCTCAACAGCAAAAGAGGGTGATGCACGCAGTAAAGATGTTCCGGCCTATATGTACGATTTTCTCGACTATTATTTCGAGAATATCGAGCAAAATATGTTCTGGGAGGATATTCTGTGCACCTACTATTATGATTATGCTGTTTCGGCGCCAAACAAGTTTGTTGCACAGTGGTTCGAGTTCAACCGCAATGTAAACAATATTCTGGTGGCTCTGCTTGCTCGTAAATATAAGCTATCTGTTTCGGAATGTGTGCTTGGTGACGATGAGGTGGCCGAGGCAATACGCACATCGGGAGCAAGAGATTTTGGCCTTGCGGGAACATTGGACTACCTGGATGAGGTTGTACGCCTTAGCGAAAATGACAAACTGCAAGAGCGCGAACGACAGTTAGATAGTATGCGTCTTAAGTGGCTCGAAGATAACTCGGTGTTCAACTATTTTACCGTAGAGAGGCTTTTTGTGTTCCTGGAACTGCTGATAGTTGTCGAGCGTTGGGCAAAACTCGATGCCGATACAGGTATGCAGCGCTATAAAGAGATTATAGAGGAGTTGAAGAGCGGTGCGGTATTCACCGACGATATTAAGAAATAAATAAGAATAAATAATATATGGCAACAAAAGGAAAAGTAACCGGCGTTATAGCAAATATGGTGCTCTTGGCTGTTGATGGCCCTGTGGCACAGAACGAAATTTGCTATATAAAGACCGGCGGCGACCGTCTTATGGCCGAGGTCATTAAAATTAACGGCGCCAAGGTGTACGTTCAGGTGTTTGAAAGCACAAGAAGACTGAAGATAGGTGAAGAGGCAGAGTTTACAGGACATATGCTTGAGGTTTCTCTTGCACCCGGTATGCTCTCGAAGAACTACGATGGTCTGCAGAACGACCTCGATAAGATGGAGGGCGTGTTCTTGAAACGTGGCGACTACACCAACCCTCTTGATGAGGATAAAAAGTGGAAGTTTACTCCATTGGTAAAAGTTGGTGACAAAGTAGGTGCTGCAGCTTGGCTTGGTGCAGTAGAGGAGAATCATCAGCAGTTGAAGATTATGGCTCCCTTTGGAATTAAAGGCGAGTGGACTGTTAAAAGCATTGTCGCAGAAGGCGAATATCGCATTGTAGATACCATTGCAGTAATTGCAAATGCCGAGGGCGAGGAGCGCACACTCAATATGATTCAAAAATGGCCTGTACGTGTGGCTATGGAGGATTATCGCGAGAAACCACGTCCCTTCAAACTGCTTGAGACAGGTGTTAGAACCATCGATACATTGAACCCCATTGTTGAGGGTGGTACAGGCTTTATCCCCGGCCCCTTCGGAACAGGAAAGACTGTGCTTCAGCACGCAATTTCCAAGCAGGCCGAGGCTGATATCGTAATTATCGCAGCTTGTGGCGAGCGTGCCAATGAGGTTGTAGAAATCTTTACAGAGTTCCCCGAACTTGTCGACCCCCACACCGGTCGCAAACTGATGGAGCGTACAATTATCATCGCTAATACTTCGAATATGCCTGTTGCAGCTCGTGAGGCTTCGGTGTACACAGCTATGACAATTGCCGAGTATTATCGTGCTATGGGATTGAGAGTGCTGCTTATGGCCGACTCTACTTCGCGTTGGGCACAAGCGCTTCGCGAGATGTCGAACCGTATGGAGGAGCTCCCCGGTCCTGATGCCTTCCCTATGGATATCTCATCAATCATCGCCAACTTCTACAGTCGCGCAGGATATGTATATCTTAATAATGGCGAGGCAGGCTCTATTACATTCATCGGTACCGTATCGCCTGCCGGTGGTAACCTTAAAGAGCCTGTTACCGAGAATACCAAGAAGGTAGCACGTTGTTTCTATGCTCTTGAGCAGGCTCGTGCCGATAAGAAGCGCTATCCGGCTGTGAACCCCATCGACTCATATTCGAAATATATCGAGTATCCCGAGTTCGAGCAGTTCATCATCGGACGTATAGGCGAGGGTTGGCTCGAGATGGTAAACGAGGCGAAGACACGTCTGTTGCGCGGTAAGGAGATTGCCGAGCAGATTAACATTCTTGGTGATGATGGTGTACCCGTAGACTATCACGTTACATTCTGGAAAGCCGAGCTTATTGACTTTGTTGTATTGCAGCAGGATGCATTCGATGAGGTCGATTCGGTTACTCCGCTCGAGCGTCAAGAGAGCATCTTACGTCAGGTTACCGAGATGTGCCGCGCCGAGTACGACTTTGAGGACTTCGCCGAGGTTACCGAGTTCTTCAAAAAGGCAATCAACCTGTGCAAGCAGATGAACTACTCCGAGTATAAATCGGATAAGTACAATGCTTATCAGGCACAGCTGCAGGAGTTGTTGGCTACTAAACAGATTGCTTAATCCTATAAATACCTATTTATATTATGGCAACAGAAGCATTCAAAAAAATATATACAAAGATTAATTCTATTACCAAGGCTACTTGTTCGCTCAAGGCCACAGGTGTAGGATATGACGAACTTGCAACAGTTAACGGAAAACTTGCGCAGGTTGTGAAAATTATGGGTGACGAGGTTACTCTGCAGGTGTTCGAGGGAACAGGTGGTATCCCCACAAATGCCGAGGTGGTATTCTTGGGAAAGGCACCTACATTGAAAGTGAGTGACCAACTTGCAGGACGTTTCTTCAATGCTTACGGCGACCCAATTGATGGTGGTCCCGCAGTAGACGGAACAGAGGTCGAGATTGGTGGTCCTTCGGTGAACCCCGTTCGTCGTAAACAGCCTTCGGAGCTTATTGCTACCGGTATCGCAGGTATCGATATGAACAACACACTTGTGACAGGACAGAAGATTCCCTTCTTCGCCGACCCTGAGCAGCCCTACAACCAGGTTATGGCAAACGTGGCTATGCGTGCCGAGACCGACAAGATTATTCTTGGCGGTATGGGTATGACAAACGACGACTACCTCTATTTTAAGAATCTGTTCTCTAATGCAGGTGCTCTCGACCGCATCATCTGCTTTATGAATACAACCGAGGACCCCGCCGTTGAGCGTCTGCTTATCCCCGATATGGCACTTACCGCTGCCGAGTATTTCGCCGTAGAGAAGAATCAGAAGGTGCTGGTGCTGCTTACCGATATGACAATGTATGCCGATGCGCTCTCTATCGTATCGAACCGTATGGACCAGATTCCCTCAAAGGACTCTATGCCCGGTTCGCTATACTCGGACCTTGCAAAGATTTACGAGAAGGCTGTGCAGTTCCCCGCAGGAGGTTCTATCACAATTATTGCGGTAACAACCCTCTCTGGTGGCGATATTACACACGCGGTGCCCGATAATACAGGATATATTACCGAGGGTCAGCTCTTCCTGCGTCGCGACAGTGATATTGGTAAGGTAATTGTCGACCCCTTCCGTTCACTCTCTCGTCTGAAGCAGCTTGTGGCAGGTAAGAAGACCCGTAAAGACCATCCTCAGGTGATGAACGCAGCCGTACGACTTTATGCCGATGCTGCCAATGCCAAGACAAAGCTCGAGAATGGATTCGACCTTACAAACTATGACGAGCGTACACTTTCGTTTGCAAAGGAGTACTCGGATAAGTTGCTTGCCATTGACGTGAACCTTAACACAACCGAGATGCTCGATGTTACTTGGGGACTCTTCTCTAAATACTTCAAGCCCGAGGAGGTTAACATCCGTCAGGAGCTTATCGATACATATTGGAAACAGTAAGAATTATTTCCATAGATTTAAACAAGCATAATGATTGCGTTTCAATATAATAAAACATCGCTTCAGAATCTCGAAAAACAGCTGAAGATGCGACAGAGGACTCTTCCTATTATCAAGAGTAAGGAGAGTGCGCTACGCATCGAGGTTAAGAAATGCAAGGCCGAGATGGAGCACCACGACGAGGAGTATGAGAAACTGCTACAGCAGTATAGCACGCTCTTTGCTCTTTGGAATGAATTTGACCCCTCGCTGGTAAAGACAGGCAAGCTCTCTATTGGCCGCCGTAAGGTGGCAGGAGTGTTGGTGCCTGTGCTCGAGGATGCCGAGTTCGAGGTGGCGCGATACAGCCTTTTCTCAGCTCCCAAATGGTATGCCGATGGAATAGAATTGCTGAAGCAGATGGCAATGACGGCTATTAGTCGTGAATTGCTTAATCGCAAACTACGATTGCTCGAGGTGGCACGAAAAAAGACAACACAAAAAGTGAATCTTTTTGAGAAGGTGCAGATACCCGGCTACGAGGATGCGATACGTAAGATTAAACGTTTTATGGAGGACGAGGAGAATCTCTCGAAATCATCGCAGAAGATTCTGAAATCGCTCCTTGAACAAAGAGAGGAGGTTGCTGTATGATTAGCAAAATGAATAAATTAACGATGCTCGTATATCACAAGGAGTACAATATGTTCCTTGAGAAACTGCGCAGTGCGGGCGTTGTGCATATTAAACAGCGTAATGCCGATGTTAGCGAGTTTCCCGAGATACAGAAGCTGCAAGCCGAGTATAGCTCGTATATGCGTCTTGTAGCAAGCTTCGAGAAGTTGGCTCCCGAGAACAAAGAGGTAGCCTCGTCGTGCGAAGAAGCACCTGGGGTGGTTGCCCGTGCCGAGGAGCTGTCTGTAACACTCGAGAACTTGAAACAGGCTCTTCAGGCTGTAGAGAAGGATGCCGCGTTGATGAACGTTTGGGGCGACTTTGATACATCGCTATTGCAGAAACTATCGGCCGAAGGATATGTACTTAACTTCTTCCAGACCTCGGTGAAATCATTCGAAGCCGAGTGGGGCGAGAAGTATAATGCAGTAGTCATCAAGCAGCAAGGTTCGCGTATCTATTTTGTTACAGTAACCGATGGTTGTGTGCCCGAGATTGATGCCGAGCTGATACAGCTACCCGAGAGCCGTCTTTCGGAGCTCTTGGCCGAGGCCGAGCGTCTGCAGGTCGAGATTAAATTGGCTACCGAGCAACTTACATCGTTGGCAAACAATAAACTGCCGGTACTTAGAAAGAAAATAGAGGAACTAAAGAGCAGTATCGATTTTTCGTCGGTGGTGTATAGCGGAGAAAAGGTGACAGGAGATAAGCTGTTGCTGCTGCAGGGATGGGTTCCCGAGGATAATACTGCAGAACTGCGTGTTATTCTTGACGATAGTGGCGCCTTCTATGAATTGCGCCCTGTAGTTCGTGGTGAGCAGTTCCCTGTGAAGCTGAAAAACAATGTCTTCACAAAAATGTATGAAGTGTTGACAAAAATGTATGGTATGCCCGGTGGTACCGATTTTGACCCGACTCCTATTGTGGCGCCATTCTTCTCGCTTTTCTTTGCTTTTTGTATGGGAGATGCAGGTTATGGACTTATACTTATCCTCTTAGGTTTTATTCTGAAGAAGAAGCTAGGCAAAGATATGGCAGGAATGATGAATCTTGTTATTACTTTGGGCATATTTACAACAGTACTTGGTGCGCTTTTAGGCACATTCTTCGGAATAAGTCTTATTGAATCGGATATCCCACAGAGACTCAAAGATTTCATTATCTCGGGTAATGTAGAATTATTTGGTTCGACCTATGATAAACAGATGATTCTGGCATTGGGTATTGGTGTAGTACATATCTCTATAGCAATGACTGTAAAGGCAATAAACAGTACGGTCTTCTATGGCTTCAAGAACTCTCTGAGTCAGTGGGGCTGGTGGCTGGTTGTTGTAGGCGGTGTCGTTATAGGTACTCTCTCGTTCCTTAGTGTAATTCCTGCACATATAACGCAATGGGCGTTTATTGCCATTGCCGGTGTGGGTGCATTGGGAATTTATCTGTTCAACGACCTTAAAAGAAATGTATTAGTAAATATTGGTGCAGGACTTTGGGACACTTACAATATGGCTTCGGGACTAATGGGAGATGTTCTCTCTTATATACGTCTCTTTGCTCTTGGATTGGCAGGTGGTATGCTTGGACAGACTTTTAATTCATTAGCCTTGATGGTAGTGGATGGAAAAGAGGGTATTTGGGCTGTATTTGGTTGGATTGGTTTTGGACTTATAATTATTTTTGGTCACACACTGAATATAGCAATGTCTTGCCTTAGTGCTTTTGTACATCCGCTACGTCTTACTTTTGTAGAGTATTTTAAAAATGCCGGCTATGAGGGTAATGGTATAGAGTATAAGCCTTTTAAAAAGGAAATATAATAAATTTGAAATAGTAAAAAGATTAAAAATAATAAATTAAAATTTAAGTATTATGAGCGAATTATTATTAGGTTATTTGGGAATGGGTCTGATGTTGGGACTCGCCGGAGTAGGAAGTTGCTATGGAACTTCAATTGCAGCAAATGCAGCCGAGGGTGCTCTTAAAAAAGATGCATCAAAGTCATCTGGTTATATGATTCTGTCGGCTTTGCCCGCGACACAGGGTCTTTATGGCTTCTTGGCATTTTTGTTGCATAATGGTAAAGTAACAGAAGAGACCGGTTTGTTGTGGTTTGGTGTTGGATTGGCTGTGGGTCTTGTTTGTCTCTTTTCGGCAATACGTCAGGGTCAGATTTGTGCAAATGGTATCGTTGGTATGTCACAGGGACACAATGTTCAGACTAATACAATGATTTACGCAGCTTTCCCCGAGTTTTATGCTATTCTTGCATTGGTTTCAACATTCTTGGTATAAAAACAGAATTAATGAATCTATTATCCGAGGACTTCCCATTAGGGAGGTCCTCGGGCTTTTTTGTGTAAATTAGAATTTTACGAACTGAATCTTTTGAAAAAAACGCGGAAATAACAACTTCTCGTAATATATTGTTATACTTGTTAATTGTTGCTTCTTAATATATTTTAATATTCCAAAAAAATGTATTAAATTTGCAACAAAATAGAATTTGTGGTTGGGCATCTTCTGTTTTTATAAAATTATAAGGTGTTTCAGGAGTGAATGCCTTTGTTTTTTTGTGTTATATTTATAGATAATGAAGAAAAATTTGATGCTCCCCGACTATCTTTTCGAGATTAGCTGGGAGGTATGTAACAAGGTTGGAGGTATCTATACCGTACTCTCTACAAAAGCCGAGACAATTTCAAACATAGATGGCCTTAATGCCATTTATATTGGTCCCGACCTTTGGACCGAGCAGGAGAACCCTCTCTTTACCGAGGATAAACGCTTGTGGAGAAATTGGCGTAACAGCGTTGTAGATGAGAAATTTAAAGTTCGTTGCGGATATTGGGAAATTCCCGGCCGTCCCAAGGTGATACTCGTCGATTTTGATAACTACTTTGCCGAGAAAGAGAGTTTCTACTATATGCTGTGGGATAACTACAAGGTAGACTCACTGCATGCATACGGCGATTACGATGATTCGGTACTCTTTGGCTATGCAGTAGGAGAGGTTATCGAGAGTTTCTATAAATTCCACCTTACAACAAAGGATAATGTTGTTGTTCAGGCACACGAGTGGCAGAGTGGTAGTGCAGCCCTCTATCTAAAGAAAAATCTGCCTGCGGTGGGTACAATCTTTACAACTCACGCAACCAGTATAGGACGTTCAATCGCATCTAACGGTAAGCCTCTGTACGATTTCTTCGAGGGATATAATGGCGACCAGATGGCCGATGAACTCAATGTGCAGTCGAAGCACTCGATTGAGAAACAGTCGGCGCTGAATGTCGATTGCTTCACTACAGTGAGCGAGTTGACAGCAATGGAGTGTAAGCAACTCATAGAGCGTGAAATTGACGTAATACTTGAAAATGGATTCGAGAAGGATTTTGTTCCCTCGGGTGCCGAGTTCGAGAAACGTCGTGCCGAGGCTCGTGCAGCCCGACTTAAAGTGGCTCGCGCCCTCACAGGTGATAAAATCTCGGACGATGCTATAATAATAGGTATAGGCGGACGTATGGAGATGCGCAACAAGGGTATCGACCTTTTCCTGGAGACTATGATACGTCTCAAATGTTGTGCACAACTACAGCGCGATGTTGTTGCATTCATCGATGTGCCTGCCTGGTCGGACACAGCGCGTGGTGACTTGCAGAAACGTTTGGCTTCGGGCGAGACCGAGTGGAGCACCCCCTTGCACGACCCCTATCTGACACATAATCTGTGTAATTTTGACCACGATGCCATTGCTTCTACAATCCGTAACATAGGATTGGCCAATTACGACGGCAAGAGCTGTGTGAAAGTAATATATGTTCCCTGCTATTTGAAAGGCAACGATGGTATATTCAATAAGGACTACTATGATATTCTCATTGGTAACGACCTTAGCATCTACCCCTCGTACTACGAGCCCTGGGGATATACACCCCTTGAGAGTGCTGCATTCCATATTCCTACTGTTACAACTAACCTTGCCGGATTCGGTCTTTGGGTTAACTCGGTGCTTGGTTCCAATGGAACACTAGCCGATGGAGTAGCGGTTGTTGAAAGAAATGATAGCAACTATTTCAATGCAGCCGATGTTATTACAAAAATTATTTGTAACTTTGCAAAAATTTCTGAGGCAGAGGTAGCTGAGTGCCGTAGAAAAGTGGCACTTTTGGCCGATAAAGCTTTGTGGAAACACTTTATTAAGAACTACTTAAGAGCTTACGACCACGCACTGAAAGCAGCCGAAGGAAGAAAATAAAGGAGGGTTGGGCGCTGTTTTTGAGAAAGAACGGCTGTCTGCCCTATTGACTGTTTATTAAATAAGGAACTATAACCATATATTAAAAATATGATTGCAATAAGTAATTCGAATCAACCCGCTTGGAAAGCGATTAATGTTAAGTCGTACATCCCCGAGTCGTTGACACGTCTCGAGGAGTTGGCACACAACCTTTGGTGGGAGTGGAACCAGGATGCAAAAGACCTGTTCCGTATGCTCGACGCCAAACTTTATGAGGAGTGTGTCGAGAACCCTGTTCTTTTGCTCGAGAAATTGGGCGTTGAGAAACTCGATGAGCTCTCAAAGGATAAGAACATACTTAAGAAGCTCGATGAGGTTTATGCTAACTTCCGTGCTTATATGGATGTTAAGCCCGATGCTAACCGTGCATCAGTAGCCTATTTCTGTATGGAGTATGGTCTTTCACACGTACTCAAAATCTATTCTGGTGGTCTTGGTATTCTTGCCGGTGACTATTTGAAGGAGGCTTCAGACTCAAATGTTGATATGTGTGCGGTAGGTTTCCTCTATCGCTACGGATATTTCTCGCAGTCGCTCTCAATGGACGGCTCGCAGATTGCTAACTACGAGGCACAGAACTTCAACGCTCTGCCCATCGACCGTGTTTACGAGGCTGATGGTGTAACACCTATGGTTGTTAGCGTACCTTTTATGGATTATCAGGTATACGCTAATGTATGGCGTGTAAATGTAGGTCGCGTATCACTCTATCTTCTTGATACAGATTTCGAGATGAACAGCGAGTTCGACCGTCCTATCACTCACAAACTTTATGGTGGTGATTGGGAGAACCGTTTGAAGCAGGAGATTCTGCTTGGTATCGGTGGTATGATTATGCTCGAGAAACTCGGCATCAAGAAAGATATCTACCACTGTAACGAGGGTCACGCTGCTCTTTGCAACCTCTACCGTCTGACACAGTATATCAAGGATGGTTTCACATACGAGGAGGCACTTGAGATTGTTCGTTCATCAAGTCTTTACACTGTACACACTCCCGTACCCGCAGGTCACGACTACTTCGATGCTAACCTCTTCGGTAAGTATATGAAGGGTTATGCAGCACAGCTCAATATCACTTGGGACGACCTTATGAACCTTGGTCGCACAAATGCAGGTGACGTTAACGAGCGTTTCTGTATGTCTACATTTGCTTGCAACACTTGTCAGGAGATTAACGGTGTGAGCCGTCTGCACGGTAAGGTATCTAAGGATATGTTCGCAGGTATCTGGAAGGGTTACTATCCCTCGGAGAACCACGTTGGTTATGTAACAAATGGTGTTCACTTCCCCACATGGGCTGCTCCCGAGTGGAGAAACCTCTACGACAAGTATTTCGACCCCAACTTTATGAAGGATCAGTCGAACGCTTCTATCTGGGAGGCTATTCAGAATGTTCCCAACGATACAATCTGGAGTACACGTGTTGCTCTTAAGAAGCGCCTTATCGAGCACATCCGTCAGGCATTCCGCGAGAACTGGCTCAAGAACCAGGGCGATCCTATGCGCATCGTTGATGTTGTTAACAAGATTAACCCCAACGCTCTTGTAATTGGTTTTGCTCGTCGTTTCGCTACTTACAAGCGTGCACACCTGCTCTTTACCGACCTTGAGCGTCTCTCTAAGATTCTTAACAACCCCGAGCGTCCCGTACAGTTCCTCTTCGCAGGTAAGGCTCACCCCCACGATGGTGCAGGTCAGGGACTTATCAAGCGTATCATCGAGATTTCACGTCGTCCCGAGTTCGTAGGTAAGATTATCTTCCTCGAGAACTATGATATGCAGCTTGCCAAGATGCTTGTTTCGGGTGTTGATATCTGGATGAATACTCCTACACGTCCTCTCGAGGCATCGGGTACATCTGGTGAGAAGGCTCTTATGAACGGTGTCCTCAACTTCTCGGTTCTCGATGGTTGGTGGTGCGAGGGTTACAAGCCCGGTGCAGGTTGGGCGCTCAAAGAGAAGCGTACTTACCAGAACCAGGAGTTCCAGGATCAGCTCGATGCTGCTACAATCTACACTCTCCTCGAGAGCGAGATTCTTCCCCTCTACTACAACCGTGGTAACAAGGAGTACAGCGATGAGTGGATACAGTACATCAAGAACTCTATCGCAGGTATTGCACCTCACTTCACAATGAAGCGTCAGCTCGACGACTATTATAGCAAGTTCTATAACAAGCAGGGTGAGCGTTATCACCATCTTGCAGCTAATGACCACAAGGCAGCTCGCGAGCTCGCTGCTTGGAAAGAG
The DNA here is from genome assembly GCA_017647725.1 of Bacteroidaceae bacterium. Lineage (GTDB taxonomy): Bacteria > Bacteroidota > Bacteroidia > Bacteroidales > Bacteroidaceae > HGM04593. The sequence continues at coordinate 1,771 of JAGCKB010000185.1, read as the reverse complement.
GCTGTTGCTGCTAAGTGGAACGAGATTGAGGTTGTTGCTGTTGAGCGCGATTCAAATGTTGACGCAGGTACAATCAACGCAGGTAACAAGTATAGCATAACCTTCAAGGTTGACGAGAAGGGTCTTGACGATGCAATCGGTATTGAGCTTGTTACATTGGCAACCGACAAGGATGGTCACGACTATGTATTCTCGGTACAGCCTCTTGAGGTTGTTAAGCGCGAGGGTGACATCTTCACATTCCACACCGATTATGTGATGAACAACGCCGGTAGCTTCAGAATCTGCTATCGTATGTATCCCAAGCACGAGGAACTTCCTCACCGTCAGGATTTTGCATTTGTTAAGTGGCTTGCTTAATATTTGTATTAAATTGATATTTATAATCCGAAGGAGTGCTCCTTCGGATTATTTTTTTTATCTGGTGCTAATTTTATTGATAGCTTTATCTCATAATTCTCCTTTTTCACTTATCTTTAGCCCAAAATACCGTATTTATGAAAGAGAAAGAGGAAAACAGTAACCTTGATTTGCAGAGATACGAAGCCGAATACTCGGAACGTGGATTATTTGATAAATTATCTTCCGTCGCAAAAAAAGCCGGTCTGAAGGTTGTGTATTATGCTTTGATTCTTTATTATGCTTTGCAGTCACCCAAGATTTCGGTTAAGGAGAAGGCGCTGATAATAGGTGCTTTGGGATATTTTATATTGCCTGTGGATTTAGTTCCCGACGTAATAGCCGGTGCGGGATTCTTAGATGACGCGGCAGCGTTATTGGCGGTTATCAAAATGCTTACCTGTATCGATGACGAGGTAAAGAGGCAGGCAAAAGAACTGCTTAAGAGGTGGTTCGATGAAGATGTCGATAATTTTAAATGCGATATTTGATGCTGTGGTTAAAGAAATTTAACAACTTCTAAATAGACTTCTAAAATTCGCTGAACTATATTTATAATGAAAAATTAATATATTATTAAAGAAGATTATGTCTAAAAAGTATACAAAAGAGGAGGAGAGGATTAATGCTCTTTCACACGCAATAGGTGCCTTAATGGGTATTGTCGTGTGTGTAATGTTTCTGGTACGCGGGTACAGGGTAGATGATGGTGTGGTGCATCTTAGTTTGTGGCTCTATCTCTTTGGTGTTGTCAGTTCTTATATCTTTTCTACGCTTTACCACGCTGCACCTGCCGATACTCAGCAAAAGCTGAATCTGCGTAAATTGGACCACGCCGCCATATATTGGCACATTGCGGGTAGCTATTCGCCAATAACTCTCATTGTATTGCAGGATGCCGGATACTGGGGATGGGGTATATTTGCATTCTGTTGGCTCTGTGCCATCATAGGAACGTTTATAAGTCTTTTTGCCCTAAAAAAACATAATTACATTGAGACGGCCTGTTTTGTTTTAATGGGTCTCGTAATACTTGTGGCAATTAAAGAGTTCTATGAGCGTGTCAACGGATGGGTCTTCTTCTGGGTACTTGCCGAGGGAGTAAGTTACATAACAGGAGCGGTTTTATATAGCTTCCATAAGGTTAAATACATTCACTCGGTGTTTCATTTCTTTGTACTTCTTGGCGATATATGCCATATGATTGCCGTGTGGATGATTTTAGACACATTATTAGAAGCTGTTTAAAATTATATCGCCAAGTTTTTTATAGAGCAAGAATAGAATGTTTATTTATTTTTAAAGGGCGCATAGCGGGCTATGTAACCGCAAAAAAGAAAGAAACAGGCATTATTGAACATAAAAAACGGCG
>JAGCKB010000184.1 GCA_017647725.1 Bacteroidaceae bacterium | reverse complement strand
GAAAAGTAGGCAAAAGGCTCTGCGCACGGAAAATCTTAACGTAAAATGCTCACGATGTTTTTTGGGTGCTGCGGAACTCGCTGCGCTCAAACAGCCTCGCACTTAATCCAAAAAACATCTACCATTTTACTAATTTTCCTATGGCGCACCAATGAACAACCTTATGATTTTATGAAAAGGTGGGCTTGATTTAGTATTTTTGAGGTAAACTTCGAAAATAGCGATGTATAAAGCATCATTGGCAAGCCGTTTGGCTTGCCAATGATGCTTTATGACTTATAACTACCTTTTATAACCGATAGTCATTTAAGTTCAATAAAAAAAAGCGAAGTTATTGCCACAATCTCGTTTGTCCTATATTGGACAATGAGATTGTTCGGCACATATAACTTCTCTGTAGCTGTTCTGAATTACTTACCAGCGGGAACTACATCTGTAGCAACCTTACCACCAGCATCAGGACCGGGAGCAGCAGCGGGCAACACCTCTGTAGCTGCAGCAGGAACTACTGATGTTGCAACTGAAGATGCGATGCTATCTGTAGCTACGGGCTCAGATTTTGCATTGTTTGAAGTGTTACCACAAGCACACATTGCGAAAGCAACTGTTGCAATCATAAAAAACTTTTTCATAACAACAAATAAAGTTTAAGTCTCGCCTACTCCCTTCATAGCGTTTCGGCAACCTCTCTTCTTAAAACGGGTGCAAAGGTACAACTTTTTATTTAAACTTATTCATTTTCATTGACTTTTTTTATCTAAAAATATCGTTTTTTGCAAAAAGCTGTAAAAAAAAGCACACAAACAAAATTTACCCATCACGAAAGCAACAGTTGCAACATTAAAAAGAACTGAATTCGGTATTTATGTTATTCTGCAACGAAATAGAAAATCCCAAAAACAGAGTCACCATTTTTTATAAAAAAATGCGGATGACCCAAAGTAATAATGAGTCATCCGCATTGCTATTAAAAGGCATATACTTTACAAAAGAACTCTGTAGCTTCTCTTTTCTTTGCCATCTTTTACGACTACAATATATGCAGCCTTGGGAAGTTTGCCTGTAAAGAGAGATATCTCATTACACTCTCCATCGGCAACAGCAGTTGCAATCTTCACACCGCCAAGATTATATAGTTCAACCACAGCACCATTGGCGAAGCTGCCCTTGCAAAGAAGAGCGCCATCAAGAGCCTCAAAAGCAAACACATCAGCAATCTCCTCAATACCAGTCTGCTCTTTATTCAGAGGCGAGAAACGCAACTTATAACTGTACTTTTTACCCATTGTGATAGTATATTCGGCAAGAGTACCTGTTCCATGTCCACAGCTTCCATTTCCTAAGCCCAACTGAATGCAGTCGAAATGAGCATATACGTTTCCGGGCTCAAGTTCCCAAGCGTGAGTGGCACCCTTGAGTGTTGCATCGTTATAATAGAGGGTAGAGAAAGCTACATCACCTTCGGTCTCGACCTTTATACCATTACCGGTCTCAGGATCGACGAGTGTCAAGTCGCGCAGATTTTCGCGGTTACCCATACTCTGAGGCTTGGGATAAGGCTCAAACATATCGGCTACAGTTGTTGTATAACGACCAAGGAATGAGCCTGTCTTTCTGTCGGAATAGTTCTCCCAGGGACCTCTTGCATAATACTCTACATTGCAGAAGTCAGCAGGGAATTCAACACCCAATCCAACACGACGCAGATTGTTAGCAACCACCGTATACTGTGCCGAGAGCTCTATAACACCATTATTATAAACGGTGTACTCCCAAACATAGTCACAATTACGTCCACCTGTAGCCTTAACGTTTACTCGTACATAGTCGTCAGCCTCCTCGACAATAGTTATAGAGCGTGTACCAACACCATTTGCCGATGAATAATTTGTCTCGGTAGGTCCGTCATTCTCGACCCAACGATAGTTCTCGTATTCGGGAGCCTTTGCCAAGCGCTCTACTCCATCGACAACCCACGACTGTAGCAGTCCCGAAGTATTAAACTTAACAGAGACACGGTTATTCTTTATATTATATATGTAACGGTTCGAGGTGTTATCTACAACCAAAGGCTCATCATCGGCTACTACCGCTTCAAGTGTCTTAGCACGCTCGCGCAGTGTATATTGTGTAGCAGCAATTGAATAATCGGCATCGGCCCAAGAGTCAGCCTCCTTTAAGCAAATATCGAAATTGATAAGCACCTCGCTATCGCCCTCGGGAACAGTGTAAGGCACCGACAGTGTTGCTGTAGCATCGGGAGCAGTAGCCGGCAGCTCGATACGTCCATCCTCAACCTCTACACCATCTACCAGCACAGCATAGCGCATATAGAAATTATCAAGCTTCAAGAAATCGTATTTATTCTGAATCTGAATACGCTTAGCCGACTTCGAGAAGTTAACAAACTTGATATACTGATAGATACTCTTTACCTCGGTAAGTTCGGGGCTCCAGGCACGGTCGGCCGAAACAAGTCCGTTATTCACAAAGTTACCCTGATGAGGACCTGGGTAATCGCTACCCGTACGATATTTGTTGACACCATTAACCTGGAAATTTCCGTTTTTAATATCCTCGGCATCATAAATAGACTGGTCGACAAAGTCCCAAATACAACCGCCGATACCGTAAGTACTGCTCTCGATAATATTCCAATACTCTTTCAGATTACCAACAGCATTTCCCATAGCGTGAGCATATTCGCACATAAAATAGGGCTGCTTGCGCCAATTATAGTTGGCATCGCTGCGACAGCTTGAGATATTAGGATACATCACCGACCACAAATCACTGTGCGCGGTACCACCGCGTGTAGCACCCTCGTAGTGAATTATACGGTTGTCAATGGCACGTACTGCAGCATAAGTGTGACCGAAATTCTTTCCGCCACCGCTCTCATTACCCAAGCTCCAGAAGATTATAGAGGGGAAGTTACGACCACGGTAAACCATACGCTCGGTACGGTCGACATACTGTGCACGCCAGGTATCGTCATTAGTTATACCACCCTTCTCGCCACCTACTTCCCAGTTACGGTGACACTCAATATCGGCCTCATCCATACAGTACAGTCCATAATAATCGAACATCGAATACATCTTAGCCTGACGAGGATAGTGACTGTTTCGAATAGTGTTCATATTGGCCTGCTTCATCATCTTAACGTCGGTGAGCATCGTCTCAACATCTATCGAACGTCCGTAAACAGGATGAGTATCCTGTGTATTTGCACCCTTGAAAAGTATCTTCTGCCCGTTGATATATACAAGGCTGTTCTTTATCTCAATATGACGGAAACCATATTTTGTAGAGAATACATGCTCCTCCTTTCCGACATTATCCTTCTGCGAAACAGTCACAGTGTACAGATTAGGCGTCTCGGCAGTCCAGGGGAGCAGCGCTGTCAGCCCCTCAAACGCAAAATTGACAACCTTCTCTTTCTCACCATCGGTAAACACGAAATCTGCCTCTTTCTTGGCAACAACCGAGCCGTCGGGTGCAACGAGAGCCACATCTACACTCTTTGACGCAGCCACCGCATCACGATTATCCATTGTCAGCTGCACATTCATAGCACCTGCTGCATAGTCAGATGCTGCTTCAAGGTTGCTTGTGATATAATGGTCACGAACAAAAGTCTTGGGAGTAGCAAAGAGATATACATCGCGATGAATACCGCTCATATGCCACATATCCTGTCCCTCTAGATATGAGCAATCGCTCCAACGGAACACCTGTACCGATACATTATTACTACCCTCGCGCACCGCAGCTGTAATATCAAACTCCGACTCATTATTGGCACCCTGAGTATAACCGATATAATTACCGTTTACCCACACAAGCGCAGCACTGTAAATACCATCGAAATGGAGGAATACACGCTTGCCATCCCACTCTTTGGGCAGGTCGAAATTGCGGCGATACGATGCAACAGGCTTAGGCAGTCCATTGTTCATCATAATATAAGGCGGATTATTGGCAAACGGATAGTTTACATTAATATAATAGGGGTCACCGTATCCTTTCATTTCGAGACACGAGGGAACCGAGATTGTATCCCACGCGCTCACATCCACTGCATCGCCCCAGAAATCATCCTTACCGGGACGATTCTTTACATCCTCGACATAGTTGAGATTCCACACTCCATTAAGCGACAGATAGTTTACACTATTTGGGGTGAGCCAAGGAGTATTATACCTCTCATCGGCCATCATCTCCTCGGTTGAATTATAGGGAGCGTATGTTGCATGTCCGGGTTCTTTATTCTCGCCAAAGATAGTCTGATCCTCCCACATAACAGCACCGGGAAGGTCATCGGGAGTAACCGCAGTGAGTCTGAAATAAGAATTCTGCGCAGTGGGCGAAGTGCTCATTGTAACGATATTACCCGAAACAGTAAAGTAGTACTTTGTACCTTTATTACCATCGGTGTAACCCATAAGTTGGTATATTCCCGGTTCGTTATCGACAGGAATAAAATAAACATACTGATTAACATTACTGAACGATGCATCCCACAAAAGAGGAATCTGTGAGCCCTTCAAAGCCATATCTACAGCCTTGCCATCGTAAGGGTTATACAACTGAAAATAAGATACATCGTTATTTGCACGACGCAACTGCCATACGAAGTCATCGTAATCCTCCTGGGGACAAGCATCGGCAAAGATACGAGCATCATTAGCATTAGCACCTCTATCGTTCAGCGAGAACCCGGTACCGACATGAGTGACAACATAGTGTTGCGATGCAACAGGGAATACTACATCACATTTTTCGCCCAAGTCCTGCAGGCGGAAGTAGGTAGCCTCATCAGCAAGATTCTTGCCCAACGCCAATTGACGGGTACCGTTTGCTGTTACCACCTGATCTTTATTCGATGCATTCAACAACTGAACGACATCGGTCTCACCATCAACAAGTTTTACATAAAACACCTGATTCGACGATGCTGTAGTGCTCCACTGTAACAGAGAGCCGGGAGCCGACGAAGTCAGCGCCATATCGGCAACCAGATTATAGTTGGGATTGTAGATAAGGAAGAGAGGTTCCTTGTCCGATACCGAGATAAATGCCCACTCCTGACCTTTTTCTCCATCGGCAGCAGCGGCCATCGATAATGGCGCGCCCAACTCCGCAGTATTGCCATTTGTCATAGCAACCCCATCGGTAACACTCACAACACGATACACATTTCCACTAACGGGAAAAGATGTTGCATACACCGCTACGTGTATAAACAACATCAGGAGCATTAGAAACACTTCTTGTGAATAGAAAAAAAACTTCTTCATTACTATTTAAAAATTAATTAATTAATTCATTTATCTCAAGTCAATAGAATTATTCTAAAAACAGCACAAGTATAGAAATACTAATTCAAGCAAATATACTCTAAATAGAATAGAAGTACAATCTTTTGATTATTTTTTTTGAATTTTATTTATTTTCTGAAGAGAGACAGCGCACCTCGGACGTTAAAATCCTCATTTTGTTTCCCATTCCACAAATTTTAAGTAAATTTGCATCTTGCATACATTGCAAAACCACAAACAAAGAGACAAAACAAATTGTTAAAATATGAAAAGACATTCAATTATTATGGCAGCAATGTTAATGACCGGAGCAGCAGTTACATCGTGTAGTGACGGCAACAACAAGGAAGCAGCCCCTATCATCGGCAAAAAGCAGATGACGATAGAGAACCGACGCCTAACCCCCGAAGCACTTTGGGCAATGGGTCGCATAGGCGCAGTGAGTGTATCCCCCGACGCACAGTGCGTAGTATATGGTGTAAGCTACTACAGCGTAGAGCTAAACAAGAGCCACCACACCCTACACATTATGAATGCCGACGGAAGTAATCAACAATTACTAACAACAACCGCTGCCAACGAAACAAGCGCAGCCTGGATAAAAGGTGGCACAAAGATTGCATTCCTATCAAACGAGAGCGGTAGCAATCAGGTGTGGGAGATGAACCCCGACGGTAGCGGACGCAAACAGTTAACCAACGAAGAGAGCGACATCGAGGGTTTCCTCTTCTCGCCCGACGAGACAAAAGTGGTACTTGTAAAACGCATAAAGATTAAAGAGACAACAGCCGACGTTCATCCCGACCTTCCCCTTGCTAAAGGTTTTGTTGTAAATGACCTTATGTATAAGCATTGGGACGAGTGGATTACCGACGCGCCCCACCCCTTTATTGCCACATTTGACGGCACAACAATAAGCGGCAGCAAAGATATTCTCGAGGGTACAACATACGACTGTCCCAACCGTCCCTTTGGTGGTACCGAGCAGCTAGCTTGGAGCCCCGACAGCAAAAAGCTCGCCTATGCCTGCAACAAAAAGACAGGCCGCGACTATAGTGTGAGCACCGACACAGATATTTATCTGCTTGACATCGAGAGCAACGAGACACAGAATCTGTGCAAATTGGACGATGCACGCTCGAACTACGGTTATGACACAGCACCGACCTTCTCACCCGATGGTAACCACCTTGCGTGGCTCAGTATGAAGCGCGACGGTTACGAGAGCGACCAGAATCGCCTGTGCATTATGGACATTAAAAGCGGCGAGCAAAAATATATTAGCGAAAAACCTTTTGACAGCAACGTAGACAGCTACTGTTGGGCCAACGATGGAAAGAGCCTCTTCTTCACTGGAGTGTGGCACGGAGCATCAATGGTATACAATATCGACCTCAATGGCAAATTGCAACAGCTCACCGGCGGCGACTACGACTACACATCCGTGGCAACCCTCGGCGACAAGCTCATCACAACACGCCAAAGTATGAGCTCAGCAACAGAGATTTTCGCGATGGAGAACACTGCCAATGCCCCCGTCGTACAGCTTACACAAGAGAACAAGCACCTATACGACCAGATGGACTTTGGTAAAGTAGAGGCACGCTGGTGCACCACAACCGATGGCAAGCAGCTACACTCTTGGGTAATCTATCCTCCCCATTTCGACCCCAATAAAAAATACCCAACCCTGCTCTTCTGCGAAGGTGGTCCTCAATCGCCTGTAAGCCAATTTTGGAGTTTCCGTTGGAATTTCCAGATAATGGCTGCCAACGACTATATAATCATCGCTCCCAACCGTCGCGGCCTCCCCGGTTTCGGCCTCGAGTGGAACGAGAAGATTAGCGGCGACTACGGTGGCCAATGTATGCAAGACCTATTTGCAGCTATAGATGACCTGTGCAAAGAGCCCTACGTCGACACCAACCGACTGGGATGCGTAGGTGCCAGCTTCGGCGGATACACAGCAATGTGGATGGCAGGTCACCACAACAAGCGTTTCAAAGCATTCATAGCACACGACGGATTCTTCAATATGGAGCAGCAGTACTTCGAGACCGAAGAGAGCTGGTTTACCAATTGGGACCTTGGCGGTGCCCCCCACGAGAAAAATGCAAAAACAGAGCACTCATATGCCAACTCGCCCCACAAATTCGTAGACAAATGGGATACACCTATCCTGCTCATTCACGGCGACCTCGACTACCGCATCCTATCGTCGCAGTCAATGGCAGCCTTCAATGCAGCAAAACTAAAGGGAGTGCCCGCACAACTACTTCTCTTCCCCGACGAGAACCACTGGGTGCTTAAACCACAGAACGGAATCTTGTGGCAGCGCACATTCTTTGCTTGGCTCGACAAATGGGTAAAGGGAGCGAAATAAAAGCACCTAAAAAACACAAAATATTTAAAACATATTATCAATGAAAACTACACTTAGAGATTCGGCATCGGCACGTTGGTTAGTACTGATGCTTTTGGCATTAGCAATGTTCTGTTCATATATATTTATGGACATTCTATCCCCCATCAAGGATTTAATGCAATCGACACGAGGATGGGACTCAACCGCCTTTGGTACAATGCAAGGCTCAGAGACCTTCCTTAATGTATTTGTATTCTTCCTTATCTTCGCAGGTATCATCCTCGACAAGATGGGTGTACGCTTCACCGCCCTGCTTTCGGGTGCAGTGATGCTCGTTGGTGCAACCATCAACTGGTATGCTGTTACCGATATGTTTATGGGCAGCTCGCTCGAGACCTGGTTCAATAACAACCTTAACTACATCCCCGGATTCGACGAGTTGGGAATATCACCTTTCTATGCAGGAATGCCCGCATCGGCAAAATTATCGGCTGTCGGCTTTATGATTTTCGGATGCGGTGTCGAGATGGCCGGTATTACCGTCAGCCGAGGTATTGTAAAATGGTTCAAAGGCCGTGAGATGGCATTGGCAATGGGTTCCGAGATGGCACTTGCCCGATTGGGTGTTGCCACCTGTATGATTTTCTCGCCCGTTATCGCTAATATGGGTGGTAAAGTAGATGTTTCACGTTCAGTTGCTTTCGGTGTACTTCTGTTGCTCATTGCACTCATAATGTTCATCGTATATTTCTTTATGGATAAGAAGCTCGACTCACAGACAGGCGAGGCCGAGGAGAAAGACGAACCATTCCAATTGAAAGACCTCGGACAGATTCTTACAAGCAGCGGTTTCTGGCTTGTTGCATTGCTGTGCGTACTCTACTACTCGGCTATTTTCCCATTCCAGAAATATGCAGTAAATATGTTGCAGTGCAACCTCACCTTCAACGAGGTTCCTGCCGACTCATTCTGGGCAAGCGACGCAGTTGCCACATTCCAATATATTATTATGTTGGTTGTAGCAGGTGCATCTTTTGCAAGTAACTTTATGAAGAAGAAAAGCGCTGAATATGCCTGGACATTCGTTGCTGTTATATTCCTTGCAGCCTATTGCTATATGGGTTACGAGCGTCAGAGTGCATCGGCCGTGTTTGCGGTATTTCCTTTGCTGGCTGTGGCCATCACTCCTAAATTGGGAAAATATGTCGATTACAAGGGCAAGGCAGCCACAATGCTTGTAATGGGCTCTATACTTCTTATTCTGTGTCACCTTACATTCGCCTTCATCCTTCCAATGTTTAAAGGTAGTGCTGTCGGCGGCTTCGTTGTTGCCTACATCACAATTCTTGTGCTGGGTGCATCGTTCTCGTTGGTTCCCGCATCGTTGTGGCCCAGTGTACCCAAATTGGTGGATTCTCGAATTATAGGTAGCGCATACGCACTTATTTTCTGGATACAGAATATTGGTTTGTGGTTATTCCCTATGCTCATTGGTAAGGTATTGGATAGTTCGAACCCCGAGATTGTCGAGGGTCTCGCCAACGGTACCATTACACCCGAGCAGGCAGCAGTCTCTTATGACTATACCGCACCCCTTGTAATGCTTGCAAGCCTTGGAGTGGCAGCACTGGTAATTGGCTTTATCCTTAAAGTTGTAGACAAGAAGAAGGGCTTAGGCCTTGACGAGCCTAACGTAAAGGCATAAATAAATATTTTCATTTAAATCAAGAGAGAGCAAGGGTCATAAACACCTTGCTCTCTCTTGATTTATACAACTTATCACTACCCGAAGTGTGCAAAAATTGCACACTTTTTGCGAATTTCGGACGATTTTCTAAAATTCTCTTGCAGTCACAGTATACTGAAAGTACCTTTACAAGAAAAAGGATAATTATGGAAATTATAAAAAACGCACTTTCAGCACTCTTGCGCTACAAACTCTTCACAGCACTTAATGTGCTTGGACTAACCATTGTACTCACCGTTGTATATATTCTTTTAATTCCTGTATATAATTCCCTCACCTGGAACAGAGGTATAAAAGACTGCGACCGTATTTATGTACTGACACACAACTTCAGACCTTCGGAACAGGATTCGGAGTTTTTTCCACAGGGGATGGTGCGTTTGATGTGCGAAGATAATCCCTATGTAGAGTGTTACAGCCACAAATTAGACAACCAGTTCCTATTTGTAGACAACAAAGTAATCTGTTGTCTCCCACTGCTACGCGAACATATAAACCTATACAACCCCAAGATTACCGCCGGCAGTTGGGAGAGATTATTTGAATATGACGGCTGCGCCGTATCGCGCTCATATGCCAAAAAGAATAAACTGAACATCGGCGACACCATAAAGTTATCGGACAGCGCATACGGCAATAAGATAGTGGCGGCAATATTCAAGGATTTCCCTAAAAACAGCCAATGGGGACTTGTCGAGATAATAAGAGACGGTAGCCACGATTATGACATTTACGGACAACAGTGGAACGTGATGTATAGTCCCCTACTCGTTAAGTTACATAAAGAGACCCAAGAAAAGGAGTTTCTCAACCATTTTATAATGCGCGTAAAAGAGCTGAAGATTAACGAGTATTTCATCAAAGACCTCACAAGCGAGAATGTAGAGCAATATATTCATCTTACACCATTAGACGAGATATTCTTTACACCACAAATTGGCAAGGACAGCCATTTTTTCAGAGGTCGATTGGAAGACACCCTGCTTATGATGACATTGGCAATAATTTTGTTTGCGATTGCCTTTATAAACTATTTTAACCTATTCACAGCAATTATCCCTTGGCGCATACGCAGCATAAACACCCAAAAGATTATGGGCGCATATACAATACAACTGCGTAGTGAATTGTTGATAGAGAGCCTTATATTAGTTATTGCATCACTGTTTTTCTCATATATAGCCATAAACTATCTAAACGACACCAATACTTTCCGTTCATGGAGTTTAACAGGTCTGCTACCCTCGAATAATGTCGACGTTACAATTATCATCGTATGCGCATCTGTGGTAACAGCACTGTTTGCGGCCCTCTACCCCACGTGGTACATAACATCGTTCACACCCTCTTTTGTGCTTAAAGGAAGGTTTGCAGCAACAGCTTCGGGAAAACAGTTGCGTTACGCACTTGTATGTCTGCAATTCGTAGCATCGTTCTTTTTTGTAACAGCAGGTTTTCTTACCTATCAGCAATTCAACAGCCGCAGCAATAGCGATTGGGGAATATGTTTCGACAACATATACCAATATGGTATGCACCACAATATAGAGTACGAAATAACGCCACAGATGCTACCTACAGTATATAACCGATTCAAAAGTTGCGAACAGGTCGAGGAGGTAACATTTATGCACACGATTTTCAATAATTACAACGGACTCATTAAAACCACATTCCACAATCATCCCGACAAGGAGAAACGAGAAAATAAGTTCAATTTTGTACACGTTTATCACAATTTCATAGAAACGATGGGCATTGATATTATATCGGGTCGAGGATTCAACAGTGACGACATACAGAAAGCGCCTGTGGAGATTATAAACGAAACTATGCAAAAAGAGTTTAATATCGGAATAGGAGATATGCTGCGCATATACGATAGAGGCATCGACGACCGCTCTGTGATTGTCGGTATCTGCCGCGACTTTTACCACCACGACCT
>JAGCKB010000183.1 GCA_017647725.1 Bacteroidaceae bacterium | reverse complement strand
GGCGCACCAATGAACAACCTTATGATTTTATGAAAAAGTGGGCTTGCTTTAGTATTTTTGAGATAAACCTCGAAAATAGACTGCACTCGCTTTGAAAAATATTGAAGTGAGCTTCATATTTCTCGCTCGTGTGTTAGTATTTTTGAGGTAAAAGGGGCAATATTAGCTTCGTCAATAGCACGTTTGGGGATTATTATATTTTTATCGGACAGTAATAATTAACAATTAAAACTCTTAAAAGAGTATAAAAAAATAGACAGGTTCACGAACCTGTCTATTTTGTATGTAATATCTTAAAATGTATTACTTCTTTGCAGTAAGAGCCTTCTTTACAGCCTTTGCAATAGCCTTCTTGGCTGATGCCTTAGCTGAGTCGAGCTTCTTCTGTGCCTTAGCCTCGGCCTTTGCATCGCCGGCAGCCTTAGCAGCCTGTACTGCATCGTAGAGAGCCCAAAGGTTCTTCTTAGCAGTTACCTCTTTCTGTGCAGCGCTGTAAGCCTCAGCCTCAGCCTCTGTAGCTGCCTCAGCCTCGGGAACTGCATAAGCGTGCTTGTAACCCTTCTGTACATCCCAGTTACCACGAGTAAAGTCGGGGAATGTTACAGCTGCGCAGTTGTTGTCCATTGACAATGTACCGAGCTCGGCCAAGCAGCACCACTCTGCCATGTCATATACGTCCATATCAAGGGGAAGACCATTCTGCAAGCAGTAAACAAGACGAGAGTCCATAACGAAGTCCATACCACCGTGACCGAGGTCGCGACCCTTCTCAACATACTTCTTGAGGATGGGGTGGTAGTACTTAGCCATCATAGCGTCCTTCTGTGCATCGCTCATAAAGCCGTGAGCGTTGAGGTTGTCAACCTGAGGTGCACCTGTGCCCTTGAGAGCCTCACCCGAGAGAGCGAGCTTGGGCTCGGGATACTTAGTTGCATAACCCTTTGTACCGGTAAGCTTGAACAGACGGTTGTAGGGCTGGGGTGTCATTACGTTGTGCTGAATCTCAACAACCTTACCCTTTGCTGTACGCATAAGAGTTGTTGTGTGGTCACCATTACGGAACTCTTTGCACTCTTTACCGGTCTTCTCCTTAACGAGCTCTTTGCCGAAGAAAGGATCGGTATCCATCGCAACGAGTGTTGTGAAGCGGTCGCCACGGTGAATGTCAAGACACTGAGCAACGGGACCAAGGCCGTGAGTAGCGTAAAGGTCGCCACGGTTCTCCTTGTTATATTTCAGACGCCAGTGGAGGTTGTCTGTGTCGTTATCAGCGGGGTCTTTCCAGTAAGCGTCCCAGAACCACTCAAGACTGTGGATGTAAGCACCCTCAGCACGGATAATCTCACCGAATACGCCGGCCTGAGCCATTGCAAGAGCGTTCATCTCATAGTCGTCGTAGCAGCAGTTCTCAAGGATGAAGCAGTGGAGACGTTTCTCCTCAGAGAGGTTGATAAGGCTCCAGCACTGCTCAAGGTTCATTGCCGAAGGCACCTCGATTGCAGCGTGCTTGCCATTCTCCATCGCGAACTTTGCGATAGGATAGTGGTGATTCCAGTCAGCGGCAACATAAACAAGGTCAATGTCGGGACGTTTGCAAAGCTCCTCATAACCCTTCTCGCCCGAGTAGATGTCGGCGGGCATAAGACCCTGCTCTTTTAAGAACTTGTTACACTCCTCGGCACGATTGTACTCGTAGTCGCAAAGAGCAACAATCTCAACACCGGGGATACGGCAGAAACGGATAACTGCACCATCACCGCGCATACCAAGACCAACGAATGCTACACGTACAGTCTTAATAGGAGCAGTTGCAAGATTCAATACGTGCTCCTGACCTGCAGGACGCTCGGGAGTCTCAACAACGATGGTACCTTTGTCCCAATGCCATTTGGTAGAGGGGGACAATGACTGTGCTTGTGCAGTGGTAGCGGCAAAAGCCATTACTGCAACAAATGCAGAAGCTAAAAATTTCTTAAAGTTCATTGTGATAAAGTTATTAATTAGGTTTATATGTGTTTTATTGTTGACAGCCGATTTTGGCTTGTTTACGATTACAAAGGTAAGTAACTATTTTGAAGATTAAAACTATTTTATCTCTTTTTTTGTATTTTTAGCATTATTGACTCGAAAAATAAAAAAAAATATATACATTCGCAAAATCATTGCAATAGAAATACTAACTAACTAAATATTTAAAAGTTTTTTATGGAAAGCTATGTAATAGGAATCGACCTAGGCGGAACTAATACCGTTATTGGTCTTGTAGATGTAAAAGGACATATCCTTGCCAAGGATGACTCGGTAAAGACACAGGCTTATCGCGAAATTGAGGACTATACCGACGCGGTAGCCCAGGTTATAGCAAAGCTGGCAAAGGAGAATGGTTGCGAGGGTAAAATCGAAGGTGTAGGTATAGGTGCTCCTATGGCCAACTACTACACAGGCGAGATTGTGAATGCTGCCAACCTTCCCTGGAAGGGTATTGTGCCTCTAGGCTGGTTGATTGAAAAGAAAACCGGTCTGGCTACAAAGGTGACAAATGATGCCAATGCTGCTGCAATCGGCGAGATGAAGTATGGTGTGGCTCAGGGTATGAAGGACTTTATCGTTATCACTTTGGGTACAGGTGTCGGCAGCGGTATCGTTGCTAATGGTCAGCTCATCTATGGTCACGATGGCTTCGCAGGCGAACTTGGTCACGTAACAGCTCCCGTTATCGAGGGACGTGCTTGTGGTTGCGGCCGCACCGACTGTCTCGAGACATACGCATCGGCAACAGGTATCGTACGTACAGCTAAGATATGGTTGGGTACACGTACCGACGAGAGCGTATTGCGCAATATCGAGTGCGACAAACTTACATCAAAAATGTTGTTTGATGCAGCTGTTGCCGGCGATAAACTGGCTAATGAAATTTTTGAGTTTACAGGCGCTGTTCTTGGCGATGCTTTCTGTAACTTTATCGCCTTCTCGGCTCCCGAGGCTATTATTCTCTTCGGTGGTCTTGCTAACGCAGGCGAATTGTTGCTTGAGCCTATCCGTAAGAGAATGAATGAGAATGTTGTCTTCTTGTGGAAAGATAAGGTAACAGTGCTTAAGTCTTCTCTTCCCGGTGCTGACGCAGCTGTACTTGGTGCATCGGCTCTTGGTTGGAAATAATACCGATATAGATATATTGTATGTATCATCGGTT
>JAGCKB010000013.1 GCA_017647725.1 Bacteroidaceae bacterium | reverse complement strand
TGGTTCAAGTAACGTGTTGTCCATATTATCTTAAAGTCCTAATTTCTTTATTACTCTGTTGGCAATATCCTGCGGGGGGAAATTCATACAGCGGTAGTCTCCGTAACGGCAGGGCTTATTACCGAAGATAGAGCAGGGGCGACATTCTAATTGCAACTGTATGCAATCCTCCTCTTTCTGTCGCCAACCTAAGAAACCTGCCAATGGCGATGTTGCTCCCCAGATTGATAGGGCAGGGGTGTTCACAAGGGATGCCATGTGCATATTTGCCGAGTCCATACAAAGCATCGCATCAAGGTGGCTTATGAGTCTTAGCTCGCCATTGAAATTACTTTTGCCTATGAATGAGATAACATTATCGTAGTCGCGGCACCAACCGTTTACAATAAGCTCCTCCTCGGCTCCGTTGCCAAAGCATATAATCTTTATCCCCTTTTGCTTTGATAGTATCTCTACCACACGACGCATCAGCTCTATAGGGTATATTTTCCCTTTGTGACGGGCGAACGGAGCTATTCCCACCCATTTGTCGCTGCCCTTTTGTGGCAGGATGGTTGCAAACTCGCTTATATCGCCCTTCTTCTCTCCAAAGAGTGAAACAAAATCGGGGGTAAATGGTAGCCCTAAACGGGTAAATACGTCGCGGTAGCGCTCGAAGGTGCTCATAAGCGGTTCGAGCCTTTTGTTATATTTGCTGGTGAGACGGCTCTTCTCTATGCGACCTTTTATAATGTGCTCTGTGGGTACATTGTTAAGCGCGAAAAAGAGGCGCAAAACCTTTGTGCGCAGCACATCGTGAAGGTCGGCAAAGGCATCGGGCGCAAACTCCTCTTTCAGTTCATTGTATAGTCGGCGAAGGCCGAAAGGGCCTTTATAGCTGTCGGGGTCTACGCCTTTGAAGAGAAGATTCTGCGGGGCGTTAATAAAAAACTGCCCGAATCTCTTGCGGCTTACAAGCACGAAACGGTGCTGTGGATATGTGGCGGCAAGCGAATAGAGCAATGGTATTGTCATTGCAATATCGCCTACAGCCGAGAAACGTGTTATGAGTATTGTGCGTTTGTCGTTATTTCTTTCCTGCACCATAAAGAACGGGATTCAATGAGGGGTCGTTGTACATCTTCATCTGGCGGTACACCTTCATGTATTTGCGGCCGGCAGCAATGTCGTCGAGCAACTGTCCGATAGATGTAGTCATATCTTTGTACTGCTCTGACAATACATCGAGCTTGGCCTGACATTTTGCGCGGTGCTCCTCACTTACGTCGGTGCGAATAACCTCCTCATTCATGTGGTATATCTTAAGCGAGAGGATTGAGTAGCGGTCGACTGCCCAAGCGGGGCTTTCGGTATTTATTGTCGCGCCCTCCAAGGGGGTAACATCCTTGTATAGGTCGAGGAAATAGCTGTCGATGAGCTCGACAAGGTCGGTGCGGTCCTGATTCGACTTGTCAATGCGGCGCTTTAGTGTAAGAGCCTCTACGGGGTCTATATTCGGGTCTCTGATAATATCCTCGAAGTGCCACTGTACAGTGTCTATCCAGCATTTCAGATATAGATAATATTCGATGCTCTTGACAGGATAGGGGTTATTTATGGGGGTATCGACGTTGTCGGTCTTATGATAATCGGCAATGGCCTGGTTAAAGATGGGCCAGCTCATCTCGGTAAATGCTTTCATTGTGTATGGAATTTTTATATAAAAACTATTTCTTATAATGCGAATGTATACAAACTTTACGATATAGACAAAATTTTATTGAAAAAGTAACTATATTTACACGGTTTTTAGATGTAGTATATTAAATGAAGGTAGTCATTGATGAGAAAATACCCTATCTGTGTGATGCTTTGCAACAGATGGGACATAATGTGCTTGCTCTCCCCGGTGATGCAATAACCCATGAACATATCGCGGATGCGAGTGCCCTGTTTGTGCGCACACGTACGCTTTGTAATGCTGCTTTACTCGATGGCAGTATGGTGCGTTTCATTGGTACGGCAACTATCGGTTACGACCATATCGACCGAGAGTATTGCTCTATGGCAGGCATTGAGTGGACTAATGCCCCCGGTTGTAATGCCAATGCGGTGTTACAGTATGTGCAGTCGGTCGTCTATTCCTGGGCTCGTGATAATG
Organism: Bacteroidaceae bacterium; assembly: GCA_017647725.1. Lineage (GTDB taxonomy): Bacteria > Bacteroidota > Bacteroidia > Bacteroidales > Bacteroidaceae > HGM04593. The sequence continues at coordinate 3,926 of JAGCKB010000013.1, read as the reverse complement.
GTGTGGCAGTAGATACCCTTACGTTGGGTATTGTGGGCGTTGGGCAGATTGGTTCGCGTGTTGAGCGATGGGCACGTAGTGTGGGTATGAGGGTACTTCTTAATGACCCGCCGCGTGAAGAACGGGGCGAAGAGGGATTCTCGTCGCTTGTCGAGGTTGCCCAGCGGTGCGATGTGATAACATTTCATCCCACACTTAGCAAGACGGGACGTTATGCAAGCTATCATCTGGCCGATGCCCGTTTCTTCGACTCACTGCAACGTTGCCGTCTGCTCATTAATGCTTCTCGTGGTCCAATCGTAGATAATGAGGCACTTATGTCGGCTCTTGCAAATGGCAAGGTGGGCAGTGCTGCCATTGATGTGTGGGAAGGAGAGCCTCAATTGAACCTCTCGCTCTTGCAACGTGCATACATTGCGACACCGCATATTGCAGGATATTCGGCCGAGGGTAAGATAAACGCCACTCGTCAGGTGCTCGAAGCATTTGCTCGCTTCAGTGGTTACGAGCAGGCATTGCCAATGGCCGAATTGTCGTCTCCCGAGGAATCTTATGTAGAAGCCGAGAATGAAGCCGAAGCGCTGCTTAAGATATATAACCCTCTTGATGATACAGCGCAGCTTAAAGCGACACCCGAAAAATTCGAGTGGTTGCGTAATAACTATAAATTAAGGCGTGAACCCGCAGCCTATGTGTACTGTTTGAAGGGGTGAAAAAGGAGGAAAAAGGGCGTTTTTGCACAAAAATGGTTAATTGTGCAAAAAAATAACGTATTTTTTGCGCAAATTCTTGGCTATTTGTGAATTTTGCCATACATTTGCACCATCTAACAATTTGTAATACTAAAATCATACAACTATGTCAGAAATTGAAGCAAGAGTAAAAGCTATTATCGTTGAGAAGTTCGGTGTATCAGAGTCAGAGGTTACTTCTGAGGCAAGTTTCACAAATGACCTTAGCGCAGATTCACTCGACCGCGTTGAGCTTATCATGGAGATCGAGGATGAGTTCGGTATCTCTATCCCCGAGGATCAGGCTGAGAACATTGCAACTGTAGGCGATGCAGTTAAGTATGTAGAGAAGATGGTTGCTGAGAAGTAATCGACTTCCTACATATACCTATAACCTAACTATTCTAATAGATGAATTCAAGAAGAGTAGTTGTAACAGGTCTTGGTGCTATTTCTCCTGTTGGAAACGATATTCCCACAATTTGGGAAAATATCTCTAATGGGGTAAGTGGGGCAGGACCTATTACTCATTTTGACGCAACACTTTTTAAAACAAGATTTGCCTGCGAGGTAAAGAATTTCGACTCAAGCGCACAGCTTGGTCGCGAGGCTCGTAAATTGGATAGCGACACTCACTTTGGTGTTGCTTCGGCTGTGCAGGCCATCGAGGATAGTAAACTCGATTTCGAAAAAGAGGACTGCAACCGCGTCGGTGTAGTATATGGCGAGGGAATTGGTGGTATTCGTGCTCTTGAGGATGAGTTGGAACCCTATTTCCTTAACCCCGATAAGGGGCCTCGTTTCTCGCCTTTCCTCATTACAAAGATGATTTCGGATATGACAACCGGCATCATATCAATACGTTATGGTCTTAAAGGACCTAACTATGTGACAACGTCGGCTTGTGCATCGGCTTCGAATGCTATTGTTGATGCTTATGACCAGATACGTCTGGGACGTGCCGATGTTATGCTTGCCGGAGGTTCCGAGGCGGCTATCTGCCCCACCGGAGTAGGTGGTTTCAATGCAATGCACGCACTCTCTGTGCGTAACGATGCGCCTGAGGCCGCTTCGCGTCCATTTAGTAAGAGTCGTGACGGATTCGTTATTGGTGAGGGTGCTGCTTGTCTGGTACTCGAGGAGTATGAGCACGCAGTAGCTCGCGGTGCAAAGATTTATGCCGAGATTGTAGGTTCGGGTCTTACTGCCGACGCGCATCATATGACAGCTCCTCATCCCGAGGGCGATGGTGCAATGCGTGTAATGCAGAATGCCATTGACGAGGCAGGTCTAAAACCCGAAGATGTCGACTACATCAATGTTCACGGAACATCTACTTATGCAGGTGATATTTCTGAGGTAAAGGCTATAAAAGGTGTTTTTGGTGAGCACGCGTACAAACTCAATATAAGCTCCACTAAATCTATGACAGGTCACCTGCTTGGTGCTGCAGGAGCGCTTGAGGCTGTAATTACAGTGCTTGCAATGCAAAACGACACAGTTCCTCCCACCATCAACTTTACCGAGGGTGACGAGGACCCCGAGATTGATTATAACCTGAATTTTACATTTAATAAGGCGCAGAAGCGTCCTATTAATGTGGCAATATCTAATACCTTTGGTTTTGGAGGTCACAATGTTTGTATTGCATTCAAGAAAATTTGAAAACAGATAATCAATTGAAAAACCTGATAGATAGAATAAGGCTCTTGTTTCGTAAGGATAAGGAGTCTTATTCTTTATTATACTCTTTATTAGGCTTTTGGCCGCACGATATAAAACCTTATAAGATTGCGCTTACGCATAGTTCTTGTGCAACGGGTAGACGTAAACTTACTTGTAACGAGAGACTTGAGTTTCTGGGTGATGCGGTGCTTGGTTCGGTTGCTGCCGATTATCTTTATCATAGATTTGGCAAGGAGCGTGAGGGCTTTCTTTCCAAGTCCCGAAGCAGGCTCGTCTGCCGCGAGAACCTAAATGATATTTCGGTTAAGATAGGTCTCGATAAGTTTGTTGAGTTCAATGATTTAGGACATCAGCATAACAACTATATATTCGGAAATGCTTTCGAGGCGCTTGTGGGTGCTATATATATCGATAGAGGTTACGACTATTGCCGCCTCTTTCTTTTCGAGCGTGTCTTTGCAGCAATTCCCGATATTGATGCTGTTATTGTCAGCGATAATAATTTCAAGAGCCGCCTTATCGAGTGGTCGCAGAAGGAGCATCGTCAGGTCTCTTTTGTACTGTGCAGTGAGGAGCAACGTCCCGATGGCCCATATTTCATAAGCGAGGTTCTTGTCGATGGTGAGATGGTGGGCCGCGGCGAAGGTTTCTCGAAACGCGAGAGCCAGCAGCATGCAGCGAAAGAGGCGCTTGGACGTGTAATAGGTTAATAGCGGTTGTACGCTATAGAAATAATCCCAGAGTTCCGTATGAAACTTTGGGATTATTTCTTATAAACAGAGTATTCTTGTGTATAAACGCAATTCTTAATTGCTCGGTTTGTTACTTAGAACTACAAGACTTATCGCTCTATGATAGCTCTAATCCTAATTCGGCGTGCAGCTTGTTTAGTAACGGATTCTTTCCTCTTAGAATCTCGAACTGTTTGGTGCGGTCATAAACGCGTCTCTCAACTACCACCTTGTTTACCTCTATCAATAGTTTAAGCACAATGCCGCCAAGCTCATCGGCCATTCCCAAAGATATTCTCTTTGCCTCGCTCTCGAACATCTCGGCAACCAACTGATTGTCTACCGAAATAGTGAAAATACCATTCTCCTTCAGAGTAGGTGTTATAATCTTCATTCTATCGGCAAGGGCGCGCTCGTTCTCGGGCAGTCTCATGGCAAAGGTCATCCAAGCACGTGCTACATCTTCGCTTGTAATGGGCTTCACGGTTGCCTGTGGCTCGGTCTTAGGTTGTTCGGTGGCGGTTGCAACTGTACTATCGCTCTGCTGTACTGCTGTAGTAGGTTTTTGTGCCATCGTAGAACTGAACATTCGTCCTAATGTCATTCCCGTAGGCGATTGGCGAAGGTGCTCAGGGCGACCTTGAATCTGTTGCTGTGCTGCCTGCTGCTGTTGCTGTGCTGCCTGCTGCTGTTGCTGTGCTGCCTGCTGCTGTTGCTGTACTACCTGCTGCTGTTGCTGTACTACCTGCTGCTGTTGCTGCGCTGCCTGCTGTTGTTG
>JAGCKB010000182.1 GCA_017647725.1 Bacteroidaceae bacterium | reverse complement strand
GGTGTCGCTTTTATACATATACATTGGTGAATCGTTGTACTTTATACTTTTAGTGTAATAAAGGTATTCTAACATAAAAAGTGTGTCTTCACCAATATGTATGTCGGTATGGAATCGAATATTATTATCTTTTATTATATTTGATTTGAATAATTTGCCCCAAGGTACTCGATATATTTGTTCATGTACATGGTCTTTAATACAATCTTTCAGGTTATTTTCTGTTATTATTTTATTCTCATATCTTATAACTCTGTTTACATTCCCAAAAACCTGATATGATTGTATTATTAGGTCTTCTTTAAACTCGTTAGGGTTCATTAAAGAACCGGGTTGTAGGTAATCGTCGGCGTCTACAAAATATATCCATTTACCAGAGGATTTCTCTATTCCGATGTTTCTTGCAGAACTGACTCCACCATTCTTTTTATGGATAACTTCAATGCGTTTGTCATTCTTGGCATACTCATTGCATATCGTTCCGCAGTTGTCGGGACTGCCATCGTCAACAAGAATAAGTTCAAAATCTTTAAAAGATTGTATTAAAATACTATCAATGCAGCGATGAATATATTTCTCAGCCTTATATATTGGTACTATAACAGATATTAAAGGTTCCATAATATTTATAGATTTTTAGATATGAAATCTAATGATTTATTTCTCCATTCTGCTAATTTAATATCAACAGTATTCCAATTAATAGGCTTGTTTATAACTTTTTCAGCATTTTGCGCATTAAGGACAAGTCTATCTTCTAATCCAAAAATCTTTAGCAGTGACAAAAAACGTGCCATTCCGCGCTCTTTATTTCCATATACAATAAATGGCTTTTTAAATAAAATAGCGAAAACGCATGCGTGAAATGAATCGGTAATTATATATTCTGCATCGTAGAAACCACGTATCCACTCTTCAACAGGCGGCTGTATGCGTTCCTCTATGGGTGCATTAGGTATCTCATATTTCGAATTTACCGAGAAAGGTTTTAAGTTGAGGGGTGTAGCTCCATTGGCTATAAGCTTATCTTTATTGGTGTCTGCATCTAATATATAGCACATTAATGTTCCTTTACTTTTAGGAGTAGCGGCAGATTCAAAAAGATTTATATATTCTTCGGCATTCAATAACATTGTAGGGTCTAATACATGCAGTGCATCTATATTGAAATGTTCTTTACACATCTTTACAGCTGAATCTTCACGAACCGATACTGCATCAAATCTTTTTATTAGTTCTTTGCATTTGTTGGTTTGTATAGGGGTATACTCCCATTCCTCGGTACCAAAAGAAGCTGCGTATGAGATTCTTTTAACATCCTTACCTTTGGTAAATGATAAAAAAGCATCAGCAATTATATTGCGTCCAAAATACCAAGGACGCCATACTTGGTCGCTTCCTACAACGAATGCATCAAAATTGTATGAGTTTAATTCATTATAGTTTTTTTTAATTACGATTCTATTTATATGTTTTAGTAGAAAAGGGTATGTGTTTTTTCTCATAATATTAATATTATGATTATACTCCTTATCCCATTGTATTGCTAGGCTTCGATCTGTTATAATTTTTTTTATTAGTCGTTTACAGTATGAAAGACCTTTTCTGTAGAGTGGAAGTCGTATGTAACGTTCTCTATCAATAACCATTGCATCGTGCCCTAATTTTTGCAGAACTCTCTGTAAAGCATAGGCTTGCAGAATTCCTCCATAGTTGTTGTGCAATGGAAGGGTTAAAATACCTATTTTCATAAATATATTTTTTCATTAGTGTCCCATTAAAATCTGCTATTATCTATGTAAGTACTTGAATGATAACTTTTTATAGCAATGTTTTGAAGAAACGGATTTGGAATTGAACTTCTGAAAATGTTGATTCTCTAAAAGAATACTATTCTTCATTATCAGCAAGTTACAAAACTCATTTTCTCAAAAATATCTTGGATAAAAATTTAACGGGACACTGGTGATATTTTTTATAATATATATGCATGAATCCTATTTTGTTCTCAACTCTAAAATCATTTTGCGCAAAACCGATATTAAATAGAGTGCAAATATCTGTTTCTTTGCGCATAGATAGAAAAATATTTTTGGGTAATTGGGTAGTTCTTTCCAATTAAGGGTTTCATAAATTGTCTGCCATAGGGGGATAGAGAGTTGCTCTTTTAGCCATACTTTCTTCTTGCTGTAGGGTAGTGGCGATGACATATATTGTTGTATGGCTGTCCGATTATTGCCTATAAATAATATGGCATTTCGTTTTTCGGCCTTTAAACTATCGATGTTCCAACTTTTAATGTTCTCCTCGACATACTTATACAATTGAAGATTCTTTATGACTTTATCTTCTCTTATCTTATTTGTAGTCGATGAAAGATTTAAGCGATAATGGTAGTGACGGCCTTCGTTGAGTGCTACTCGGGTCGAATGTGAAAGAAAATCGAGATTAAAAATCAGATCCTCGCTTATAAGCTCTCTTTCGCTATGGAATCTTATATTGTTCGATTTCATTATACTGCTACGGTATAATGCACAGCAGGATGAACATTCTACTTTATTAACTGTAGTGGAGTCGGCAGCAATAATATCGAGCATCAGTTCTTTTTTGCTCTCGTTCTCGAATATGGTAATCTCTTCCACCGGTGTACCTTTTTGTATGCCGCTGTTGGTGTCGCGGTCGAACCTGTAATATATTGCATCGAGATTGTTGTTCTTGGCAAGTCTGTAAAGATGTTCAAATGTGCAGGTGTCAATAAAATCATCACTGTCGATAAAGGCAAGATATTCGCCTGTAGCCTTCTCTATGCCTATATTACGTCCTATACCGAAGCCTTCGTTGTTCTTATGAATGACTTTTATGCGGTTATCGTTCTTTGCATATTGGTCGCACATTTGTGGACAGTTATCAGGCGAGTCATCATCGACGAGTATTATTTCG
>JAGCKB010000181.1 GCA_017647725.1 Bacteroidaceae bacterium | reverse complement strand
CTCAATGGCAAGAAGGTGTATGTGAAATAATGTTGTAGTATTATAGAATATTATGAAAAAGAAATTTTATATTACACCTACAACAGTTGAGATAGAAGTTGACTCGCAGAATATATTTGCAGGCTCACAAGTTATAATAGGTGGACCAACCGATAGTTTCGACTCTCGTAAGAAGAATAATCTTGGCTGGGATAATATTTGGAGTGAGAATAGTTGATATATTCGCTATTTAAATTTATCGTACTGAAAATCTTTAAGTCTCGGTACGGTCGATTCTTGAAATAGTATCATAAAAAAGAGGCTTCGGCCTCTTTTTTTAGTGCTCTTTGAATAACATCCTCAACAAATTTGTTTATTACATTTTTTTTTGTTTTTTTTGCTATCATTTTGCTGAATAATCATTGTGTGCATAGTGTTATGTGCGCAGTGTATTGTTCATTGTGCCTAAAATGGTAAATATTTTAAATTCTAAATAAACGGAAATTATGGAAAAGATTATCGGTCTTATCAATGCGCCGTTCACACCTTTCTACGAGAATGGCGAAGTAAACTACGAGCCTATCCCCGCATACGCACAGATGTTGGCAAAGAACGGTCTTAAGGGCGTGTTTATAAACGGTTCTTCGGGCGAGGGTTATATGCTCACCGAGGAGGAGAGAATTAAACTTACCGAGGCTTGGGTGGCTGCTGCTCCCAAGGATTTTAAGATAATTGTTCACGTGGGTAGCACCTGCGTAAAATCGAGCCGTCGTATGGCTGAGCACGCTCAGAAACTTGGCGTATTCGGCATTGGTGCAATGGCGCCTCCCTTCCCTAAGGTTGGTCGTGTCGAGGAACTTGTTAAATATTGTGAGGAGATTGCATCGGCTGCTCCCGAACTTCCTTTCTACTTCTATCACATCCCGGCATTCAACGGTGCTTACTTGTCGATGGTAGAGTTCTTGCAGGCTGTTGATGGTCGTATCCCCAATTTCGCAGGTATTAAATATACCTTCGAGAGTATGTACGAGTATAACCAGTGCCGTCTCTATAAGAACGGTAAGTTCGATATGCTTCACGGACAGGATGAGACTATTCTTCCCTGCCTTGCAATGGGTGGTGCACAGGGTGGCATCGGCGGAACAACAAACTATAACGGCTGCAACCTTGTGGGTATCATCGATGCCTGGAACGCAGGCGACCTTGAGAAGGCTCGTGAGTTGCAGAACTTCTCGCAGGAGGTTATTAATGTAATATGTCATTATCGCGGTAATATTGTCGGTGGTAAGAGAATTATGAAACTCATTGGCCTTGACCTGGGCAAGAACCGTACTCCTTTCCGCAATATGACCGACGATGAGGAGGCTGCTATGCGTAAGGAACTCGAGGCAATCAACTTCTTCGAGCGTTGCAATAAATTCTAAGAAACTGCAGCTTCTTAAACAGCTTCTAATAAATTGTATAATGAGGATTTGAACTATATGGTATAATATGAGCGCAGAGGGCTGTTTATGCTCCGCTGCGCTCAGATTGTTGCTATAAGGTTAAAAACATTCAACAACTATGGATTGGAAAAAATATCTTTCAGAGTGGGCCGATAAATATCGTGCCGACCTCACAGAGAATATTATGCCTTTTTGGCTGAAAAATGGTCTCGACCGTGTGAACGGTGGAGTTTATACCTGTCTCGACCGCGACGGTTCGCTCATTGACAGCACAAAGTCGGTGTGGTTCCAGGGACGATTTGCCTTTGTATGCAGTTTTGCCTATAATACAGTAGAGAAAAATCCCGAGTGGCTTGCTGCTGCAAAAAGTACGATAGATTTTATCGAGGCACACTGCTTCGACACTGACGGTCGTATGTATTTCGAGGTAAAGGCCGATGGCACCCCTCTGCGTAAGCGCCGTTACGTCTTTTCCGAGAGTTTTGCGGCAATAGCAATGGCCGAGTATGCTAAGGCTTCGGGCGATGCTACATACGCGCAGAAGGCTCTTAAACTGTTCAAGGATATTCGTCACTTTGTTGCTACTCCCGGTTATATGGAGCCGAAATATCTCGATGCTCTGCAAGCTAAAGGACACTCGTTGGTGATGATACTCATTAACACTGCATCGCGTATACGTGAGGTGATTAAAGATCCCGTGCTCGACCAGCAGATTAATGAGTCGATAGCTTCGCTCAAGGACTTTATGAAGCCCGAGTTCGAGGCGCTCCTTGAGATGGTTGGCCCCAACGGAGAGTTCATCGACACCTGTAACGGTCGTGTCATAAACCCCGGACACTGTATCGAGACTGCTTGGTTCCTGCTCGAAGAGGCTAAGAATCGCGGTTGGGATAAAGAACTAACGCAGCAGGCACTCACCATCCTCGACTGGTCGTGGGAGTGGGGCTGGGACAAGCAGTATGGAGGTATCATCAATTTCCGCGACTGCCGCAACCTGCCTCCTCAGGACTATTCACAGGATATGAAATTCTGGTGGCCGCAGACCGAGGCAATCATTGCTACACTGTATGCATATGAGGCGACAGGTGATGATAAGTATCTTATTTGGCACAAGCAGATTAGCGAGTGGACATACGCTCACTTCCCCGACACTGAGTTTGGCGAGTGGTACGGATATCTGCATCGTGACGGCACTGTGGCGCAGCCCGCAAAGGGTAATATCTTCAAGGGTCCCTTCCACATACCCCGTATGCTTATAAAGAGCTTCGACCTATGTAATGTATTAACCGATAAGAAATAAGAAGAAATGAGCAAAATAACAGAGAAAAAATGGTACCCCTGGCTGGTGGTTGTTCTACTATCGGGTGTCGCATTCCTTAATTATATGGACAGGCAGATGCTCTCGACAATGCGTTTTGCAATGTCCGAGGATATCGTTGAGGTTGCCACAAGCTACACTGGCCCTTGGGGATGGGGTGCTCTTATGGCCGCATTTATGTGGATATATGGTCTTATGAGTCCTGTCTCGGGCGCCATTGCCGACCGTCTTAATCGTAAGAATCTTATCGTTGGCAGCCTTTTTGTGTGGTCGGCGGTGACATTCCTTATGGGTTACGTCGATACATACGTCGAACTGTATGTTCTGCGTGCTGTGATGGGATTCAGTGAGGCGCTTTATATTCCTGCCGCCCTATCGCTGATAGCCGATATTCACAGCGGAAAAACACGTTCGATGGCTATCGGTATTCATATGACAGGACTCTATTTGGGACAGATTGCAGGCGGATTCGGCTCAATCTTCTCGAGCCTGCTTAATTGGCACGATGTATTCCTTATTTGCGGTCTTGTGGGAATGATTTATTCGGTAGTGCTTATCCTCTTTATCAGCGACCCCGGACGCGAGAAGAAGGCTAAGCAAGAGAACACTGTTGACCCTGCACAGCCGAGTGTCGTAAAGAGTATATTGCTTGTGCTGAGCAATATGGCTTTCTGGGCGGTGTTATTTGTGTTTACCACTCTTAGTATGCCGGGATGGGCTACAAAGAACTGGTTGCCCGAACTTCTCGCAAATGTTATAAGCAATAGTTGGGGAATAGAAATTGGAAAGGCTATGGACTATGCAGGCCCCATCGCAGTGATAAGCCTTGCCGGAGCTTCGTTTATAGGCGCTATGATTGGTGGACGTCTCTCGGATAAATGGGTGCAGACAAATGTTCGAGGACGTGTATATATCAGTAGTATTGGTCTTGCTCTTATTGTCCCCTCGCTTGTCTTTATGGGCTTGGGCGATAGTATGTTTGCTGTTATCCTCGCGATTCTTTGCTTTGGTATCGGCTATGGCTTCTTCGATACAAACAATATGCCTATTCTGTGCCAGTTTATCCCATCGCGTCAGCGTGCTACAGCCTACGGCTTCATAAATATGTCGGGTGTGCTTGGTGGTGCGGCCATTACAACTGCATTGGGTAACCTCTCGTTAGGTGCAGGCTTTGCTCTTTTGGGTGGAGTGACAGTGTTGTCACTGCTTATTCAGCTTATAGCGCTGCGACCTAAAACAATAAATATGGAGTGATGAAAAAGATTTTTTCAATACTTATAGGCGCTTCGCTGTTGGGCTGTGCAGGCGGTCCAAAGGGCGAAGCGCCTGCTTTAAAGGAGATAGGCACAATGCCTGCCTTTGAGCAGGGATTCGAGCAGGGTGTGTCGGCTTGCTATGCTGCCACATTCGATAATTTACTTTATCTTTCGGGTGGCTGTAATTTCCCCGAGAAGCCAGCTGCCGAGGGTGGTGCCAAACGCTATTATAATGGCATTTATTGTGCTGTGTTAGGTGATACTCTGCAATGGAAAAAGGTGGGCGAACTGCCTGCTGCCTCGGGCTATGGAGCAAACATCCAAGATGGTAACCGATGGTTCATCGTTGGCGGAATGAATGGCGACGGCGCATCGTCATCGGCAATATGTATAGACCTTGGCAATGCTTGCAAAATAGAGCGTTTGCCCGACCTGCCTTGTACCGTAGATAATACCTCGGGAGCAGTAGCTTGTGACAGATTGTATGTGACAGGAGGAAATGCCGATGGAAAAGCCTCGAACCGTACCTTTGTACTCGATTTAAATAACATCGCAGACGGGTGGCAAGAACTTCCCCTTATGCCCTCTCGCGGACGTGTTCAGCCTGTATGTGCTGCAAATAGCACTGCTCTGTTTGTGTGGGGAGGATTTTCGCCTGCCGATGGCGATTTACCGGCCGAGGTGCATACCGATGGCTGGTGCTATAGCTTTGCCACGGGAGTGTGGATGCCTTTGCCGGTGAGTGTTGCTGATGGCGAGGAGATAACGCTCTCGGGAGGAACAATGGCGCTCTTGAACGATAGTACAATAGTGGCTGCAGGAGGCGTGAATCGCGAGATATTCACCGATGCCATATCGGGTACTTACGCTCTTATAGATAAGGCCGATTATATGTTGCAACCATCGGAGTGGTATCGCTTCAATCCCAATCTTCTTATATACGATGTCGAGAAGAACGAATGGAGTGCTGCCGACAAAAACAGTGCGTATGCTCGCGCAGGAGCGCTGATGCTATCCTATAATGGTTACATTATATATATAGGTGGCGAGCTGAAGCCCGGTATACGCACACCACAGATACATCGATACAGGTTATAACGCGGGAAATCCCGCCAACAATAGGGAATCCCCCTGCAACGATTAGGAAATTAACGTTGCAGGGGGATTTTTATGCCTCTATCTTTGCGGTGTAACAAATACGAAGAGTGAATAAAAAAAGAGGTTTAACCTTTAAAATTTACAACTATGAAAAGGATGATGATTATTGCAGTGATGATAGGCGCAATGCTTATGCCTGCACAGGTTTCGGCACAGAGTTCACGTGAAAAGAGAGGTGACAAACGTGTACAAGTTGATTCAAAAAGAGGCGGTGGAAAGAACGATGTGAACTTTGGCAAGAGCGACAAGGGAAAGGGTAACAAGGATTTTGGCAGGAACGACAAAGGTTATAATGGCAAGAATGACAAGAGAGGCAGCTTTGTCGGTAAAGGCAATAATAAATTTAATAAGCACGGCCACAAACCTAAAGTGGTACATCATAAGCCCAAAGTGATTGTTAATCACTGCCATCACAATCACGGTCCCAAAGTGATACACCACCATCACAGTTGCAATGGCGATGTTGTAGGGGCAGCAGCGGCAGTAATAGGCACTGTAGCACTTATATCGCTCCTTGCCGATTAGGATAATTCAGACACGTATTTTAAATTTTTTGGATAGCACACATTAAAGAATATAAGTATATAAATTTTGTAGTTAGTTAGGCACTTTGTTTGTACGTCGAAGGGATTTCGGCGTACAAACTTTTTTTTGTCCTAAAAAGCTGTCGGGTAGGATATTTATACGAAAGAATATATTACCTTCGCGAAATAATTTCACAAAATCTACAAAACAATGAAGGTGAACTTTATTATAGCAGCAGTGCTGTTTGTATTTGTTGGTTGTAATAACAAGAATGATAATATTCGACAGGCAATAGAGGGGATGCGTGAGCGTTATCCCTCTACTACATTGCAAGATGTTTATAAGAGCTGTTTTCAGGATTACTACGGTGTGGCTCATCTTCTTGCCGACCGCGAGAGCGTAAAAAGATACATCGACTACGAACTGGCAAATGCCGATAGTCTCGTGAGCATCTATTACGAACCTTGCGGATGGCGCGGAGAGTTTATTCGTGTGAACCTCTCGGCTATTAAAGACGGGCGTATCACAAGCGATATTCTCACCGATGCCTTTATGACGAGTGCCGAATACTCGATGAATAGTGCTACCGAAGAGTGGAAACAGCTTTGGCAGGATATACTGCAAGAGGCACGAAAAATGACCCCGCCATTAAATAATTTCCGTGAAGATTCTATTGCAATTGCTTCGTTGCTCGATAAAGGTGAGTATGTGATGCATCATAGCGAAGAGTACAGCCGGGCACATCATCCTCATTATCGTATAATACACCGTACTGTCTTTGAACGGGAAATTTTGCCTTATCTGCAGGATTAGCCTGCTATAAAATACTTTTTTCGTAAAATTAAGCAGCTTCTTAGCACATAAATAAAAAAAGATTGTAATTTTGCAGTCCAAGTTAATAAAGATTCTAAATACATTTAATAACTTCAATAAAAAAGAAACACTATGCTGACACTCGACAAAATTTATCACGCATCGTACGTGTTAAAGGGTGTAATTCGTCGTACCGACCTTATTAACGCCCCGAAAATAAACAGCGCGGCAAACATCTTCCTTAAACCCGAAAACCTGCAGCTTACAGGTTCGTTCAAGGTACGCGGTTCGTATTATAAAATCTCTCAACTATCCGACGAGGAGAAGGCAAAAGGAGTTATCGCCTGCTCGGCTGGTAACCACGCGCAGGGAGTTGCTCTTGCAGCTACAAAGAACGGCATAAAATCGACAATCTGCTTGCCCGATTGTGCACCAATTTCAAAGGTTGAGGCTACACGTGGCTACGGTGCTGATATTTGCTTGGTAGAGGGTGTTTATGATGATGCTTACCAGCGTGCACTGCAGATGCGCGATGAGTTTGGATACACATTCATCCATCCATTCGACGATATTGATGTAATAGCAGGACAGGGTACAATAGGTCTTGAGCTTCTTAACCAGATGCAGGACATCGATGCAGTGGTTGTTCCCGTTGGTGGTGGCGGATTGCTTTCGGGTGTGGCATACGCTATAAAATCTCTTAACCCCAAGATTAAGGTCTACGGTGTTCAGTCGAGTGGTGCACCAAGTATGGTCGAGTCGCTGCGTTGCAATAAGATTGAGCGCTTGGGTAATGTCTCTACCATCGCCGACGGTATTGCTGTAAAGCAGCCCGGTGAAAATACATTCGACCTTTGCGGAAAATATGTCGATGATATGGTAACTGTTACCGACGACGAGGTTGCTGCAGCTATCCTCTCTATGATGGAGCATCAGAAACTCATTGCCGAGGGTGCAGGTGCAGTGTCGGTTGCAGCAGCAATGTTCAACAAGGTGCCCATCGAGGGTAAGAACACTGTATGCGTTGTTTCGGGAGGAAATATCGACGTAAATATTCTCGACCGAGTAATCAAACGCGGTTTGCTCAGCTCGGGACGTATTTATATGCTCACCGTAGAGCTTGCCGACCGTCCCGGACAGTTGCATAACATTTTGCGAATCATTGCAAAGCACGGTGCCAACGTTATCGGTGTACACCACGAGCGCACCAATGCGTCTATGGCTATCAACGGTTGCTTCCTGCGAGTTAATTTGGAGACACGTGACTTTAATCAGATTGAGGAGATTAAGAAGTCAATCTTGGAAGAGGGATACAAAATCTGTGATTTCATTTAATAAAAACAATAACTTATATTAAAAGATACAATTATGATTAAAAAAGTTTATACAAGCGCAGCCCCCGAGGCTATCGGCCCCTATTCACAGGCTATCATCTGCGGTAATATGTTGTTTACATCGGGTCAGATACCTATCAACCCCGCTACAGGTAACGTAGAGGCAGAGGATATTACAGCACAGGCAACACAGGTAATGAAGAACCTTTCAGCTGTTCTTGCCGAGGCTGGTACATCGTTCGAGAAAGTGGTTAAGACAACCTGTTTCCTTAGCGATATGGGTGATTTCGCTGCTTTCAACGCTGTATATGCCGAGTATTTCACAAGCAAGCCTGCACGCTCTTGCGTTGCTGTTAAGACACTTCCCAAGAATGTTCTTGTAGAGGTTGAGGTAATAGCAGAAATTTAATCATAAAGGAAAATTACTCGTTAAATACTTTGCCAATTCAAAAAAATAGTCTAATTTTGCAGGCTGAAAGCGCAAACTATCTTTTGAGCAAACAATTAAATTAAATATAACGATGAAAAGAACATTTCAGCCCTCAAACAGAAAGAGGAAAAACAAACACGGTTTCCGTGAGAGAATGGCCACAAAGAACGGCCGTCGCGTATTGGCATCTCGTCGCGCAAAGGGACGTAAGAAACTTACAGTATCTGACGAGTATGTAGGCAAGAAAAGAAAGTAATTTTCGAGCAATACAAATCAATCGGTAGCAAACGTGAGTTTGCTACCGATTGATTTTTTGTATAGTAGGGGTGATTTGTAATCGCCCGCATCATAGCTTTACCCATCACCTCGGTTTCGGGCGATTGAAAATCGCCCCTACTATTTGCGGTAATCAATTCATTAGCTACTCCAAATTCATTGCGTGTAGGGGCGATTTTTAATCGCCCGCATCATTGCTTTACCCATCACCTTGGTTTCGGGCGATTAAAAATCGCCCCTACTATTTGCGGTAAT
>JAGCKB010000180.1 GCA_017647725.1 Bacteroidaceae bacterium | reverse complement strand
CTTATCTAAATAGGCACGGTCGGCACAAAAGACACCGTGTTTGTGCTTTGAGATACAGGAATGATGCTTGTCGGCAGCACCTGTATTGGGATATTTAAGATAGGATGCAAGACAACTGCGCGTGAGATTAAGCCCAAATAGATCGTCGATGAACTGTAGCTTTGTTATCACCCTGAAGCCTTGTGCATTGCCATCGTACTGCGTAAAATCGTCACTCCAATGCGCATAACCGCCCAGCACATCGGGGTGCGCCTTAAAGTATTTCTTAAAGTACTCGCTTATTGCAAGCTCACCAAAATGTCCAAATGGAGGATTGCCAATGTCGTGCACAAGACACACCGTCTGCAAAATAGCACGCATCGGTTCATAGGCATCATATACATTTTCTATGGCGTAACGCTCGCGGAACGCCTTATTAAGACATATATCCTTTGCCAACGATGCTCCAATATTCATCACCTCCATTGAGTGGGTAAGACGCGAATGTATGTTGTCATCGCTTGTGAGCGGAATTACCTGTGTTTTGTCGTGCAGTCGACGTGCAGCCGAACTGAAGAGCGCCCTGCCAAGGTCGCTCTCAAATGCATCGCGCGCATCATTGTTACGCGCCCTCTCGCTACTGCTTATCGATGTTTCACGCAGTCGGCTATCGGCAAAAAGTGATTCTAATCTTCTATCCATATCAAATATTTGGTCTATTAGGGCAATAATATTGCGCATTTTTACCCTCTTCGTGCAAAATTAGCAGTAATTGCGAAACAGACAAAGAAAGAGGAGAAAAAGGCTTATAAAAAATATTTCAAAATAAAAAATTCAAAGGCTTATATAGAATTATTCTAAATAGCCGCATAATAAAAGTCAACAATGCGCGAGACTCGCCAAAAGCTATCAGAAAGGCACAAAAGAGCATTAAAAGCATATACCATAAAAAAGTTATCAACAGGCTAACACGTTAATTATAAGATATTTACAAAAAATTATTAGTTTCACGCTTTTTGCAAAAGCCCTTTTTATAACCAACTGATTTTAAGTCTATTAAAATAGCCAAAATTTTGAGCGTTTTTTTTCACTTGCTTTTTAATTTTTCTTTTCAGATATTTGCAAACGGTTTGGCGCAAGGAGGTACATCCGAGTATGGGTTTGCGATCGTGCGACAGGAGCCCCATCGAAATTAGCAAATCGAGCGAGACTCTTAACAATGTCATTGCAGCGCCATCATACACCTCTTATAATACTGCGCCCTGCCACAATGAAATTTATAGACTAACGAACAAAATTCCAATATTCGATGAATACTCATCTTATCACAAAATGGGGAAAATGCCTCGAAATTATTCGCGACAACGTACCCGAGGCTGTCTTCTCTACTTGGTTTGCCGACATCAAGCCACTTAAGTACGAGAACAATACCTTGACCATTCAAGTCAAGAGCAATTTTGTGTACGAGTTTCTTGAGGGAAATTATGTAGAGCTACTTGGCTATACACTAAATAAAGTGATGGGCGAGGGCACACAACTAATGTACAGTGTGCTCACCGACAAGGAGAACGACCTTAGTATAGAGATTGAGACCGAGAGAGGCAAAAGCAGTGCCGAAACAACCACCGACGAGTGGGACTCGATGCTCATTAACCGCTATACATTTGACAATTACGTCGAGGGTATAAGCAACAGACTACCGCGCTCGGTAGCCGAGAGCGTTGCCAACAAGCCCGGTCGTGCTTTTAACCCGCTGTTCATACACGGAGCATCGGGAGTTGGTAAGACACACCTTGTTAATGCCATCGGCTGTAAGATAAAAGAGCTACACCCCGAGTTACGAGTACTTTACATTTCGGCTCACCTTTTCCAGGTGCAGTACACCGACTCAATTCTGCAGAAGAGCTTTAATGACTTTATGCGCTTCTACCAGAGCATCGATGTCCTTATTATAGATGATATCCAAGAGATTGCTACCCTGCAAAAGACACAAAACGCATTCTTCCACATTTTCAACCACCTGCACCTCAACGGCAAGCAGTTGATTATGACATCCGACCGTTCACCTATGCAACTAAAGGGAATGGAAGAGCGCCTTATCACCCGTTTTAAATGGGGACTGACAGCCGAAATTGAGCGTCCCGACCTTGAACTGCGCAAGAACATCCTTCGCAGCAAGACACACAAGGATGGCCTTAAATTCCCCGACGAGGTAATAAACTACATTGCCGAGCACGTCGACGCAAGCGTACGCGACCTCGAAGGTATCATAGCATCGCTTATGGCACACTCTACCATAAACAATGCAGATATAGACCTGAGTCTTGCCCGCAGAATAGTTGGCGACATCTCGGAGTACGAGAAACCAGCTCTTACCATTGAAACAATTATTAAAACCGTTTCCGATTTTTACGGAGTAGAGGTAAGCGCAATTAATACACGCTCACGCAAGCGCGAGGTTGTACTTGTGCGCCAGGCAGCAATGTACCTTGCCAAGAAATACCTCGACCTCTCTACAGCAAAAATCGGTCTTTACATAGGTAATCGCGACCACGCAACAGTACTACACGCCTGCAAGACCGTTACCAACTTGTGCGAGACCGATAAACAGTTCCGAGGCGAGCTTAGTCAAATAGAGTTACAATTGCAAAGAGCATAAAAGCAATTATACATTTTTACAATCCACACTGCGCGCAGTGTGGATTTTTTTATGCAGCACAGCGAGCAGCCAAGTAACCAAACACAAAAGACATTTTCATCTAAAACAAGAAATAAAATTTCCTTTTGGAAAACTTTTTCTCCTTCATTTAAAAAACAGACATTGAAAATCAGCACTTTAAGAAAATAATTGGAAAACTTTCGAAACTGTGGATAACTTAAAGTGAAAATATTTTGCTAATATAAAAAAGATTTCTATCTTTGTAATCACGTTCGTTAGTCAATTTTTAAAATTCAAAAAACCATTTTTTCTTCTAACTAAAAAAACAAGAAAGTAACCGTGGAGACAAAAACCTACACCTACGAAGAAGCCTACAAAGCCTCTCTTGAATATTTCAACGGAGATGAGCTTGCCGCAAGAGTTTGGGTAAACAAGTATGCAGTTAAAGACTCTTTTGGAGCAATCTACGAGCTCTCGCCCCAAGATATGCATTGGCGCATAGCAAATGAGATTGCCCGCATAGAGCAGAGATACGAGAATCCAATGTCGGCACAAGAGATATTCGAACTTCTCGACCATTTTAAATATATAGTACCTCAGGGCAGCCCCATGACAGGAATCGGCAACGACTTCCAGGTAGCATCACTGTCGAACTGCTTTGTAATAGGTATCGACGGAATGGCCGACTCTTACGGAGGCATCATCAGAATAGATGAAGAGCAGGTGCAGCTTATGAAACGTCGTGGCGGTGTAGGACACGACCTTTCACACATCCGCCCCAAGGGTTCTCCGGTAAAGAACTCGGCGCTTACATCTACCGGCCTCGTTCCCTTTATGGAGCGCTACTCTAACTCGACACGCGAGGTTGCACAGGATGGCCGTCGTGGTGCGCTTATGCTTAGTGTATCGATAAAGCACCCCGACTCGGAGTCATTCATTGACGCCAAGATGACCGTGGGCAAAGTAACAGGCGCTAACGTATCGGTAAAAATCGACGACGAGTTTATGCAGGCTGTTACCGAGGGTACCGACTATACACAAAAGTACCCAATAGACTCGAACGAGCCTACAGTAACAAAGAGCATCAATGCAGGCGAGCTGTGGAAGAAAATCATACACAACGCATGGAAATCGGCCGAGCCCGGTGTACTCTTCTGGGACACAATACAACGCGAGTCAATTCCCGATTGCTATGCCGACCTTGGATTTAAGACAGTATCGACCAATCCTTGCGGCGAGATTCCTCTCTGCCCCTACGACTCGTGCCGTCTATTGGCTATAAACCTCTACTCATACGTAAAGAACCCCTTTACAGCCGAGGCAAGCTTCGACTACGAGCTACTGAGAGAGCACGCGCAGAAGGCACAGCGTATTATGGACGATATTATCGACCTTGAGATAGAGAAGATTAACGCTATTCTGGCAAAGATAGAGAGCGACCCCGAAATCGAGGAGGTAAAAGCAGCCGAGCGCCATTTGTGGGAGAAGATTATGCGCAAGAGCACAATGGGACGCCGTACCGGTGTGGGCATCACAGCCGAGGGCGATATGCTGGCCGCAATGGGACTTAGATACGGCAGTCCCGAGGCAATTGACTTCTCGGTAGAGGTACACAAGAATGTAGCTCTCTCGGCCTACCGTTCATCGGTAAATATGGCAAAGGAGCGTGGCGCATTCGAGGTATTCGACTACAAGCGCGAGGAGAACAACCCCTTCATCAACCGTCTGCGCGAAGCCGATCCCCAGCTCTACGAGGATATGAAGCAGTATGGTCGTCGTAACATCGCCTGTCTCACAATCGCCCCCACAGGCACCGTGAGCATAATGACACAGACAACATCGGGTATCGAGCCTGTATTCATGCCCGTCTACAAGCGCCGTCGCAAGGTAAATCCCAACGACCCCGAGGTACACGTAGATTTCACCGACGAGAATGGCGATACATTCGAGGAGTATATCGTCTACCATCATAAATTTGTAGAGTGGATGAAGATGAACAACATCGACACTACAAAGCGCTACTCACAGGTAGAGATAGATGCCATCGTAGCACGCTCACCCTATGCTAAAGCAACATCGAACGACATCGACTGGGTGTCTAAGGTAGAGATGCAGGGACGCATTCAGAAGTGGGTCGACCACTCGATAAGCGTAACCATAAACCTGCCCAACAACGTCGACGAGAAGCTCGTAAACGAGCTTTATATCACAGCTTGGAAGAGCGGTTGCAAGGGATGTACCGTTTATCGTGACGGCTCACGAGCCGGAGTATTGGTATCGGCCGACAACAAGAAAGACAAGAAAGAGGCTGCAACAATGACACCTATCATCACCGAGACACGCCCCACAGTACTTGAGGCTGATGTTGTACGCTTCCAGAACAACAAAGAGAAATGGGTGGCATTCATCGGTCTGCTCAACGGCTAGCCCTACGAAATCTGTACCGGTCAGCAGGATGACGAGGACGGAATACCTCTTCCCAAGAGCGTTGTACGCGGACACATCATCAAGCACACCAACGAAGATGGAAGCAAGCGTTACGACTTCCAGTTCGAGAAT
>JAGCKB010000179.1 GCA_017647725.1 Bacteroidaceae bacterium | reverse complement strand
CCTGCGCGACGTAATGCCCTACAAAGAGCAGTTCGAGAAGTGGGGCCAGAAGATGGTTCTCTTGTTCAAGGACAAGTCGGCAGCCTCTCGCTTCAAGGCGGATGATTTCCCCTCACTCCCCTCGACGGTTGTTTGGGGTACCGACATCGACGATAAGATAAGCGGTGAGATTATCACCAATATGAAGCTTAAAAGTCCCAACCGTCCTGTTATCCTTGTTGCCGATACCTTCAACCGCATAGTATTTATGTCGCAGGGTTACTCTATAGGCTTGGGCGAACAGCTTGTCAAGGTAATCAATCAGTTAAAATAGTCGCAAAAGACAAAACTATAACTAATTATATTATGAGAAAAAGTATTAAAACTCTTTTGGGAACAGTGGGACTGCTGCTGGTGGTCGCTTGTGGTGATGCCAAGAAGCAGGGCTTCGAGGGTAGCGATGTGTTTGTGAAAGATTATGAGCAGCGCAGTGTGCAGTTCGACGGAACCGATTATCTTAAGGTTCTCGATGGAGAACTAGATGCCGATAGGCGTCAGGCACTGCAGTTCCTCTATGCCTATATGCCGCTTCCCGATGTTGTCGACTATTCGGGTGATTTTCATCTTATGAATGTCGATTATGCGCTAAAGGCTCGTGCCGAGATGCCCTGGGGAGCGATTGTCCCCGATCGCGAGTTTCTTCATTTTGTGCTTCCGGTGCGTGTGAATAACGAGAACCTCGACGAGAGCCGCAAGGTATTTTACGAGGAACTTAAGGACCGCGTGAAAGGTCTCTCGATGTACGATGCTGTGCTCGAGGTTAACCATTGGTGCCATGAGAAGGTTACTTACACCCCCTCTGATATCCGCACAAGCTCGCCATTGGCAACGGTGCGCACAGCCTACGGACGTTGTGGCGAGGAGTCGACCTTTGGCGTCGCAGCGTTGCGTTCAGTAGGTATTCCTGCCCGTCAGGTATATACCCCCCGTTGGGCACACACCGATGATAATCACGCTTGGGTCGAGGCTTGGGTCGATGGCAAATGGTACTTCTTAGGTGCTTGTGAACCCGAGCCTATGCTTAACCTCGGATGGTTCAATGCCCCCGCATCGCGCGGTATGTTGATGCATACAAATGCTTTTGGAAAGTATAACGGCCCCGAGGAGGTGGTATCGCGTACGCCCTGTTTCACCGAGATTAACGTAACATCCAACTATGCTCCTGTAGCAACAACCACTGTTCAGGTGGTCGACGAGAATGGTGCTCCCGTGAAGGCAACGGTAGAGTTCAAGATATATAACTATGCCGAATTTTACTCGGCTGCGACAAAGGAGTGTGACGACAATGGTTGCGCATCGCTCACCACAGGTCACGGCGATATGGTTGCCTGGGCCTCAAAGGATGGAAAGTTCGGCTATGCCAAGTTTACTGCAGGAAAGGATAACAATGTAAAGGTTGTGCTCGACAAGGCGGCAGGCTATAAAGCGACAGTGCAGATGGATATTGTACCTCCCACCGAGCGTAATACCGTCCCCGAACTCACTTCCGAGCAGGTGGCAAAGAATACACAGCGCTTTGTCTATGAGGATTCTATTCGCAATGCATACGTTGCTACATTCCCAACCGATGCCGAGGCAGCCTCTCTTGCACAGGAGATTGGCGCCGATGAAAAGAGTATTGTTCAAATAGTAAAAGAGGCACGCGGAAATCACGCAGCAGTAAGCTCATTCTTAAAAGGAGTGGATAAATCTGTGCAGGATAAGGCTCTTGCTCTTCTTCTCTCTGTTTCGCAGAAAGATCGTCGCGATATCTCTTTGGAGGTGCTCAACGACCACTTTATGATGACTCCTACACCCGACAAACTTGATGATAACTACAGCAACTATATCCTTAATCCTCGTGTAAGTAACGAGATGCTCACTCCTTATAAGAGTTTCTTTGCAAATGTCATTTCGCAGAAGGATGCTCAGAACTATAAGAATAATCCCGAGCTATGGGTAGAGTGGTGTCGTCGTAATATTAAGGTAGATGGTGCTTGGAACCCTCTGAGCCTATGTATGTCGCCAAAGGGCGTGTGGGACTATCGCACAGCTGATGCTCACTCACGCGATATCTTCTTTGTGGCTGCGGCACGCAGTATGGGTATTGTGGCGCGCATCGACGAGGTAACAGGAAAAACACAGTATATGAGCGATGGTAAGTGGTGCGATGCGAACTTTGCTCTTGACGAGGAGAGAAAAAATACATCGGCAGCAGGAGTGCTTAAGGCATCTTACACCCCCACTGAGTTCCTCGATAATCCTCGTTACTATTCGCATTTCTCTATCTCGAAAATTGAAAACGGTCGTCTGGTGCTGCAAAACTATCCCGAGGATGGTACCTGGGCCGATATCTTGCGTAACGGTGCAAATGTAGATTCCGGCGACTATCTTGTTATGACCGGTACCCGTATGGCAAACGGTGGTGTCCTTGCCAACCTCGACTTTGTTCAGGTACCTGCAGGTGGCACTGCAAAGATGCAGATGTTTATGCGCGAGAGCAAGGACGAACTGCAGGTGATAGGTAATTTCAACAGCGAGAATCTCTATTATGACATTGCTACCGAGCAGAGCTGCTCGATACTCTCATCTACAGGTCGCGGATACTATATCATTGCGCGTATCGACCCTAACAGCGAGCCTACCAACCACTTCCTGCGCGACGTAATGCCCTACAAAGAGCAGTTCGAGAAGTGGGGCCAGAAGATGGTTCTCTTGT
>JAGCKB010000178.1 GCA_017647725.1 Bacteroidaceae bacterium | reverse complement strand
ACAGGAGCAGATGGAGCTGTCGCACGCCGAGGAGATTAAGGCGGCACTATGTGGAGCGCTGAATATGATTGATGGAGAGGGGGAGTGTAACCTTGTGCAGCAACTGCGCGATGCAGCGTCGGCTCTTTCACGTGTGGCTTCGCACTATCCTGCGGCAGCCGAACTCTCTGAGAGGTTAGAGACAAACTACATCGAGCTTAAGGATTGCTGCAGCGAGATAAATATGCGTGCCGAGAGGGTAACCTTTTCGCCCGAGAGACTCGAATATGTCGACCGCCGTCTATCGTCGATATACGACCTTCTTAAAAAACATCATGTCGACACACTAAAAGAACTGCTCGAACTGATAGAGAAGATGCGCGAGAAACTGTTACATATCGAGGGTGGTGACGAGGAGATTGCTCTGTTGGAGAAACAACTGAAAAAGTGTACCAAGCAGGCTAAAGAGGCGGCAGCAAGGCTCACCGCAAAGCGTCGTGAGGCAGCTTCCAAGCTCGAGCAGAAAATTACCGCCATACTCGTTACTCTTGGAATGCCGATGATACGTTTTGGAGTAGAATTTTCCGAGACATCCGATTTTACATCACAAGGAACAGATGTTGTAAGATTTCTTTTCTCGGCAAACAGCATAAGTCCTATGCAACCGCTGTCCGAGGTGGCATCGGGTGGTGAGATGGCGCGTGTTATGCTGGCTCTAAAATCGCTTATAGCCGATACAGTGCAGCAACCTACTCTGATATTTGATGAGATTGATACAGGTATATCGGGTGTTCTCGCCGAGAGGATGGGATACCTTATGAGGCAGATGGGTGAAACAGGACACCAAGTAATAAGCATTACTCACCTGCCCCAGGTTGCAGCGTTGGGATTGTCACACTATAAGGTGTATAAAGAGGAGAGTGTAAGTGGTACTAAGACAAATATTATAGAACTAAAAGGCGAGGAGCGTGTACGCGAGATTGCGCAGATGATGAGCGGTGAGGTGCTAACCGATGCGGCTCTTGATAATGCGCGTCTGCTGCTCTCTAAGCCGGAAAATGAGAAATAAGAAAATAGAATATGGTAAACAGTAGTGAAATGATTTTTGGAGTACGTGCAGTACTCGAGGCGCTTGAGGCCGGAAAAGAGGTCGATAAGATTCTTGTTAAACGTGATATTCAGAGTGAACTTTCACGCGAGCTCTTCGCAGCTCTTAAGGGACGTACAATTCCTGTTGTACGTGTTCCGGTTGAGAAACTTAATCGCATCACACGCAAGAACCATCAGGGTGTGATTGCGTTTATCTCGGCTGTGGAGTATGCTCACATCGACACCGTTGTTCCTACTCTCTATGAGGAGGGAAAAGTACCTTTCCTGGTGCTTCTCGATGGTATTACCGATGTGCGTAACTTTGGTTCTATAGCCCGTACCTGCGACTGTGCAGGTGTTGATGCAATAATTATTCCTGCACACAACAGTGTAACCGTTAATGCCGATGCTGTAAAGACCTCGGCCGGAGCACTTCATACACTGCCCGTATGTCGCGAGAAGAATATAACCGAAACTCTGCGTTATCTTAAGGAGTCGGGTATTCGCATTGTGTGTGCTACCGAGAAGGGTACAATGAACTATACAAAGAGCAACTACACCGAGCCTGTTTGTGTGGTTATGGGTGCCGAGGATACAGGTATTCCTGTAGAACATCTGCGTCTGTGCGATGATTGGGTCTCAATTCCTCAATTTGGAAATATAGAGTCACTTAATGTGTCTGTTGCTACTGCTGTTGTTCTTTACGAGGCTGTACGTCAGCGTCATCTGACCGAATAATTGTTATGATGAGGGTTTTAAATTTTTTGCTCTTCATACTGTTTGCAACAAGCACGCTGTTTGCAGCAAAAGAGCCTAAGGAGGTTGCTGCAGCACGTAAATCGGTTGTTAGCATCCTTGTGTATAAGGATGGTACACTGCTGCGCAGTGGTCTTGGTGTTTTTGCCGGTGAACAGGGAGAAATATTATCATCGTACTCGCTCTTTCTCGATGGCGATAGTGCTGTATGCATCGACCCGGCGGGAAAGATGCGTCCTATTGAGCGTGTGATTGGTGCCGATGATATTTACGACTGTATAAGAGTGCGTACTGCGTGGGATAAGAAGATTGAGCCGCTTGCCATTGCCGATGGTGCCACAGCTACCGGCGCTTCGTTGTATATGGTCTCTTACGGCAAGAAAAAGAGCGGTGCTATAGAGCAGCTTACTGTGGCAGATGTTTCTACAGTGTCGGGTGTCTCTTATTATACTTTCAATAGCAAGATGCACGAAAATACTCTGTCGGCGCCTGTGGTGGATGCTTCGGGAAGGCTTGTTGCACTTATGCAGCCGGCATCGCCTATGGACTCTTTACAGTGTTATGCAGTGTCTGCTTCGTTGGCTCATAACCTGTCGACAACCTCACTTACGTACAATAGTTCGTTGTTTAATCGTATAGGTATCGCTCGAACTCTGCCTACAACTCAAAAGGAGGCGCTTACTACACTTTACCTTTTGCAGGGTTTGGCGTATAGCGATGATAAGGAGCTGTTTCTGACTCCTCTTGCCGACTATAACAGGGACTATCCGCAGAGCTACGAGGGGCATCTTATGCTTGCCGAGTATTATGCTCTTGCCGACAGTGCCTTTGACAAGGCTCGTGACGAGTGGGAGACTGCGCTGCGCATTGCCCCCAATAGTGACGATGTCTATTATAACATCTCAAAGGTCTATGTAAGCGCAGTGGCGCGCTACGCGCAGGATGATGAGACTGTAACTGCTTTTTTAGATAGTGCGATAGAGAACATCGACAAGGCTTTGAACGTTAAAAATGAACCGCTCTATATTCAGCAGAAGGCTGAGTTGCTTTTTGCCAAAGGAGAGTATGCCGAGGCTTTCAATTTTTATGTAGCACTCTCAAATACTAATATGAGCAGTGCCGATGTCTATGCGGCTGCGTCGAAATGTAAAGAGGTGCTTGGCGAGTTTGATGAAGCTATCGTGCAGATGGATAGTGCCATAGCATCATTCGGAACACTGCCTGTAGAGGCGATGGCGCCTTATATTCTAAATAGTGCAATGCTGAAGCATAAGGCGGGACGAGCACGTGAGGCGGTATTCGATTTTAACAGATATGAGTCGTTGCGCGAAGGTAGGCTCACAGCTCCTTTCTACTATATGCGCGAGCAGGCCGAGTATGACGCGAAGATGTTCCGTCAGGCACTTGAGGATATTGAGCGTGCAATATCAATGTCACCCGAGGAGCCGCTCTATTTCATAGAGAAAGGGCGTTTGTGTTATCGTGTGAAGATGGTGGATGAGGCTCTTGCTGCATTGGAGTGTGCTGTGACACTTCTTCCCGAGAGTCCCGATGTGCATTATCTTATGGGAAGATGTTATATGGCAAACGATGATAAGGTGTCGGCACGTGCGGCGCTTTTAAAGGCCAAGGAGTATGGACATCCCGATGCCGAAGCTCGCCTTGCTGAATTGGATAAATAATAAATAAAACGATTGTTATGAGACTGTTTTTTATTTCACTATTGGCGCTCTTTACGCTGGCAGGTGCAGCGCAGAACTATACTATCAAAGGTAAGGCTAATAATGAACCCGATGGCAAAGTCCTTTATCTTGTAGACCAGAATACGCTTCTTAGTACCGACTCAGTTGTTGTTTCCAATGGTGCGTTCGAGTTTAAGGGTAGTGCGAACGACCAACTTCTCTTTGAATTGAAGAATATTGAAAAAAGAGGGCGTGAGAAGGTGTATATATTCATTGCTCCTGGTAGCAATGTATCGGTAGACCTTACAACTGTTCCCGCCATAGTTTCGGATAAAGGAGGTATGAACGACATTATATCTGCCATAGATGCCGAGGTTAAGGAAAAAGGAGATATTCTGAATAAAAGAATAGTTGAGTTGCAGAATGAGGGTAAGAGTCGTGACGAGATTGCTCAAATACTTAATCCCGATGTTGAGGCTGTATTCGATATTTATCGTAATGGTATAGAGGATAACAAGGATAATATGGTTGGAGCCTATATATTGGCTATGTTGTCTCAGCGCTTCTATCAATCGGCCGAGGAGTTGGATGCTGTAATGGCAAAGGTTAAGTATGCCGACAGGATAGATTTCCTAAAAAAGAAGCGTAGCAGCTATAAGGTGTCGGCATTGGCCGAGCCCGGCACTATGTTTATCGATTTTGCGGGATTTGCGGTAGATGGTAAGCCTTCTAAACTTTCTGATTATGTAGGTAAGGGTAAGTATGTGCTTGTCGACTTTTGGGCATCGTGGTGCGGCCCTTGCCGTAAGGAGATTCCTAATCTCCTTGAACTGCAGAACAGGTTTGCAGGTGATAATTTTACAGTTCTTGGTGTGAATGTGTGGGATAATGAGGATAAATTCAAGGCTTCGCTTCAGAGCGAGGGTATTAACTATCCTCAGATTTTTGTTCCGCGTAACAACAAGGATAATGCTACTGAGTTGTATGGTATAAAGGGAATACCGCAGATAATTCTGTTTGCTCCCGATGGTACGATTATAAAGCGCGACCTTCGAGGTGCTGCAATGAAAGCTCTTGTAGAGGAGTCTTTGAAGTGATTTTTCTGAAGGCCGACCAAGAAGGCTGAATAAAAAAGAAGCCAAAGTGGATGGCTCAATATGAAGTGAGCCATCCACTTTGGCTTTGTTTTACAAACCCACTATCGCTCGGCTTTATATCCACTCTAAGGTTATAACCTCTGTTGTGCTGCTGTTAACGCTGCACAGTGCCGAGGGACGTTCGCCAACCAACCATAGGATATTATCTCTTGCATCGGTGACGACAAGCTGCTGCTCTTTCTCTATTACATTGCGCTTTATGTCGGTGAGATAGTCGCTGACGAGTTTGGTTCCTCTCATTCCAAAAGGGTGGAAGCGGTCGCCTTTTCTTGTGCTGCGTAGCGTAAGCGGAAATTCTAATTTTTCGGCATCCAAAGTGGCTATGTTGCGTTTCTTGGAGATTGTGCCATTGAAGATGCTTCGGTTAATTCTTAATAACCCATAGGGGGTACTTATCTCTCCTTCTTCGGGCAATACTGTCTGCTCGAAGGTTGCTCCTATGGGTGCGATTAGCAGTTTTTCGCGGTCTTTTATTACTTCCCACTCTGCTGCCTTGTATCGTCTGCCGCTTTCGCTGTCGATATTTGTGAGAATATCGTTAACCTGTGAGTTGTTGAATCCGTAGGGCGATAGTATCTCGTGCAGCAGGGTTCGGGGTGCTTTTTCCTGTTTTAATCTGTGAATGTCGATGGTGGTGCTGTCGGATAGCACTCGTTGCTTTGCCTGTTCAATGGCTTGGCTGTAAATCTCTTCGGCTTCGGCGAGGCGTTCGGCTGTCTCGGCAATGGTCGCCCCTATTGAGGGGTTTATCTGTGCCATAAGAGGCAGAAGCTCTAAGCGTACTTTATTGCGTGTGTAGTCGCTGCTGAGGTTGGTGCTGTCGGTAACATACTCTATCCGGGCATTATTCAGGTAGTGCAGAATGTCGCTTCTTCCAATGCATAGGAGGGGGCGTATGATATATCCGTTCCTGGGGCGTATGCCGTGCAAACCTCTTATGCCGCAACCACGCATAAGGTTAAGTAGAAGAGTCTCGGCACTATCGTCGCGGTGGTGGGCAACGGCAATGGCTGTTGCGCGCTCTTTGATGCGTATCTCTTCAAACTCTTTATAGCGTAGTGTGCGTGCTGCCATCTCAATTGACACCTTATTCTCTCTTGCATACTGCTTGGTATCAAAATCTATAATATGCAGTGTGGTGTTCAACCGCTTGCATAAATCCTCGACGAAATGCTGGTCGCGCATACTCTCCTCTCCACGCAGATGGAAATTGCAATGTACGGCAATGCAGTTGTACTCCAAACGGTGCAAAATATGTAGCAGGGCCACTGAATCGGCACCACCGCTAAGGGCTACAATTACTTTGTCTCCATTGGATAACAATTTATGCTCCGATATATATTTAGAAATCTTATGCATCATTTTATTTATCGTACTGCCTTTTTAGGCGTGACGCTAAAAGCTAAGTTACTTAAATATTCCTTTGGCCATCCTATTTGTACAAATTATTTGGTTGTTTTCTGCTTATTTGATGCTATT
>JAGCKB010000177.1 GCA_017647725.1 Bacteroidaceae bacterium | reverse complement strand
TCCACTGCAAGCCTCATATCTTCGCTTTCCAATTCGCTTGCAACTCCAACGATGGTAAATCCTTTATCCTTGTACTTGTTATACAAAGGAATGAAACTTATCGACGTCCGTCTGCAAGGACCACACCACGAAGCCCAAAAATCAATGACAGCAATCTTCCCCTCAATCTCTTTTGAGAGAGTGTGTTTTAATCCTTTGAGGTCGGGAAGAGTAAAATCAATTATTCGTGAGCCTACACGCACATCCATCGACGACACCCAATTTCGCATGTTTATTGCCATATTGTTTGTTGGATATTTTGCATCATATAAACGCTTGAAAACATCCACGTATGGCTGTTTAGCAGCATCGTCTTTGTTATAAAGCCTTTGCGTTGCTTGGTTGAGCAGATAAAGTCCTACCAGGTTCGGGTTGTTCGTGATGTAGTCAAGTTCGTATTCATACTTCTCTTTTCTTAACTCTTCGCCTTTTTCCATAAATGCTTTGTATTCCGGTGTATAAAGGCGGTTATCCTTTTCCAATTGCTCAATCTTTTTGCTGAGATTCCTGAGTGAATCGCGGTCTTCGCATTCATCGTACAGTTTCTTGAGCGCAGCCCCCTCAACGGTCAAAAGTTTGCCTGCCTTCTCTAAAGCCTCCTCTTCTTGTCTCATTGGAATGTAGAATCTCTCTTCTATACTTTTGTTATAGGCAAGCAGCTCTTTGTTGAGTGGTGTCTGTGAATGCAGTGTAGGACGCGGAGCATTATCTATTGCATAGCCGTAGAATGTAGCATAAACATCTCCCTCTTCGGCAAAGAAATCCAGCATCATCCAACAACCGTTGTCGTAATCCTCGCAGGCGAACAACTGATAGAATTCAGGAGCGTCGGTATAAAGGTCGTGAGAGAAATGCCCATCCTTTACCATGATGGTATCTACGGGCACTACCCTTGGGTCGCCGTCACCAATAATGAGCAGTATGCGGGTGAAAGTGCTCTCCTTTACCTCGCCCTCAATGTGGCAATGGAGTTTCTTGTTATTGTTTATGCTCTCCTGTGCAAAGCCACACAGGGTGGCAAATGCAACGATTAGGGTTAAGAATAGTTTTTTCATATTCAATTATTTATTAAAGTATTCAATTACCATTGTGTGGCTCATATTGCGGTGCAACACCCCTTCTCTGTCTATTATGCAACTGAATGGGATTCCAATGAAGCGGAGTTTGGCTTGTAGGTACTCCCAATCGGCACTGCTTATATATATGTGTTCGCCCTCTATATATGTTTTGCCAAGCCACTCTTCCGATGATTCGCGATACTTATCCTCGGTGATATACAGGAACTTTACGGGCTTCCCTTGCATATCCTTTATGAAATTGCGTTGCTCCATCATTCCTGCACGGCATGGGCCACATCCCATATTCCAGAAATCGAGGAAAAGCACATTGCCTTTGTATGGAGCTATAATGCGTTGTATCACAGGGTCGGTGGCAAGGTTTTCCTCGGGAGTCGTCTTTACCTCAAACTTTTTCACATACTCACGATAGGCCTTTGTAAAATGGTGACTTAATATGGGACTTGTGATATATGGCATAGTACCAGCCACGTAGGATGCAGCGTAGTCGGGGGAACTATCGTGTTCATCTATTTTAAAACCGAAGATATAGCGCATCATACACCATTGCCCCATAAAGCTATTTGCAGATAGTCCTGTCGCTTTTGAAGAACACTCCATCGCAAGCGACCAATAATCACTTACGGTCAAGAGGGTATCGTTGCGCATCGGTAGTACAGCCTGCAAGAATTGAGCATCGTAATCAGTGGGCATAACAAACCCGAAAGCATAGTCTTGAATTTCCTGCGAGGTGCCACCTGTAACCGGTAACACAATCTCGTTTGAATAGAATTTAAGTTCTTCATAAATTCCAAATTCTGCACAATTTACAAGAGAACTAGCCACTGAATATAACAATGCCTTCGGATTGTCGAGAAGCCTTTTTTCGTGCTTCTTCAGGAACTTGTAAAACCATTTGTTGTCAAGCGGCTCAAAGGTCTCGTTTTTCACAGGAACGGTACGCCCACTAATTGAATCGAATTCAGGATAAAAAGCCGTATAGTTGTACATACTCCGTAAAGACATCATCATATACAGACCTTCGTAAATTGCATCGTTCTTTATTATTTCGGCAGCAATGGGGTTGATATCTGCGGGGAGAACAAAGCACTCTTCGTCAATATCCTTCATCACTTTTTCCATCACCTTACCGGTGTTGCGACAATAGTCTTCTACAGCCTTACGTCCTTGCTTGTATATGCGTGAATATTCGCTCAAGTCACCATAAGGACTCTTGGCATAAGGTTCCACGATTATGGGACGGCAACGATCTACCCAGTAACAAATGCTGCCGGGTGCTACGGAAGTGCTGCGTGCTGCCACATCTACAGATAGTGTCACTGTGTCGCCCACAAAGAAATAGAGGTCGTTGGGCAGTGAGTTTTCATAACCGTCGGCACGCAGATAGACTGTTGCACTGTGTGGTATATGCACATCGCTATTAAAAGAGCCGTCGTTGTTCACTGTGACAAGCACATTCTCCTCGGTGCGTGTGAAATTGTCCTCAATTATCAAGAGAATGTGTGGAGGATATTTGTCTGTGGGAACGTTGACGAACTCTCCCCGAAAGCATACAGTACCTGCACGGTAGTGGTACTCGTTTATGGCAGGAGTCCACTGCGCACCGGCGCAGAGGCATATATTTATTAGAAAAATTATTACAAACAATTTCTTCATAATACTAAATTGTTATTGATGTTTTATTTATAAGACGTAAAGAATGTTTAAATGTAACAAAAGAGCAGATGTTTTTAATAATTTTAACTCGATGTCTTTTCCCAACACCTTATTTCAAATTAGTACAAGTTGGTAAATTCTCGAGTTTGAAAACTATCGGCATTACAACCCTACTGACAACTTTTATATATGCGCCCTCTGCTTCGCTGAACTGTGTAGCCGGAATCCATTG
>JAGCKB010000176.1 GCA_017647725.1 Bacteroidaceae bacterium | reverse complement strand
TCGCCTCCGTAGCAGCCGCATCAAGTTCCTCGCCACGCAACATCGCCGCCTTGTGCGCATCCTCATACGCCTTGACATCAGCCAAGAACTTATCATATCTCGCTCTCGCCTTCGTGCTCAGTGCCGCCGAAGGATCATAAGCATTCACGCCACTCGTGCCCGTGTAGTGCATATTCGCAAGTGCGCTAATCGCATCACCAATCGCCGCCACCTGTTGTTTATTCCTCAACCGCCTCTCACGCTCCGCCTTCTGCTCCGCATCCAACTCAGGGCTCATCCTCTTCGCAATATCCGTGTAAGTAGTCACAGGCTCCACCGCGGGAGCTGCCGGAGTTGTCACCGCCGGTGCATCACTCTGTGGAGCAAAATCCGCCACAGCAGGCATCAACATCTTCGCTGTCGCCACCTGTTCAGCCGTTGCGCCGGCACTCGGTTCAGTCCCAGCAGGCACAGCAGGGATAGAAGCGCCTTGCGCCACTCTCGCCAGCGCTTGGTCTCCCATAGGCTTTGCCGCAGGCTGCTGCGGTGCCGACACACCATTAACTCTCGCCAGCGCCTGTCCCCCGCGCCTCTTGTTAATATCATCCATCACACTGCTCATATCTCATCCTCCTTCTTCTTCACAAGACCCGTAATGTCACCACTCTGGCCAAACGCATCTGCAATCGACGCACCCGCCTGTGTCACACCCTGAATAGAGCTCGCAATAGCATTCGCCTTTGCAATCTCATTCGCTCTGCGCTGGTCACTAATCGCATCCTTCTGCGCACGATACTGCGCCTCCACCGCATCCTTCCTTGCCTCCGCACTCGCCGCAATACTGCTCGCCGTGTCAGCCATCGCCGCCGCATTAGCACTCTGCGCTGCGATTACCGCATCCTGCGAACCACCCATCACCGCCGCCGCACCCTGCGCCGCACGGTTACGGCTCTTCATCGCCTCCTCCGTCATCGTAATGGCACGCTGCGCATCAGCCCTCGCTGTCGCGTCCTCATTATACTTGCGATTATACCAATCAGCATTCTCGCGTTCCTTTCTCTCCAGCTCCGCTTGAGCCCTCTTCATCGCCTTGTCACGCATAACACCGCCGGCGATGTTGCCCGCTACGCCCAGCGCAGCACCAGCTATAGAACCAATCATAACCTCAATTTTAAATACATATAATTACGGTCTAAAATTAACCCCATACATTCGCGCAAAGAGTTTATCCGTTTAACTACTATATTATATATAAATAAGGTATATGTTTCAAAAAGGAAGAGCCAAGACCGGTGGCCGCCAAAAAGGCACACCAAACAAGACACCCTCACCCGTCCGCGAGGTCATCGCCAAAGCACTCAACGAGTACTATAACTCCGACACCTTCTTAGCCGACATCGAAGCCCTTGAACCACGCGATCGCGTCGCCGCAATGGAGCGCCTTACCGCCTACTCCGTGCCAAAATTGCAGTCCGTGAATCTCGATGCCGTCGTCGAGAGGAAGAAGAACACCATAGAGGACAAGCTCATCAACCTTTCCGGCGACAGCAAAGACTAATTCTATCCCACCACTATTACAGAATAAAAACAAACGACAAGAGGCAACCCAAAACGGCTGCCTCTTTTCATATATTCACTACTTTAGACCAAGTCCAAATAAAAAAACAAAAATCATTTCAGCATTTCCATTTCTCAAATATCTTCGTATATTTGCGGTGACTTTATATTCATTCGGTGATATACACCTCCTTTCAGGCAACATCACCACTCTCGAGAGAATAAACCCCGGTGTCCTACCACTGGGGTTTTGTCTTGCCGTAGGAAGCAAGACATCATAGACCGCAAGGTCAAAAAAAGAAAGGAGGTGTATTGAGCAGATGAATGAATTTAAAGTCGTAAATGGTAAGCCCTACAAGGTAATTTTTGCGAAGTATATTCGTAAGAATGGCAAAGTGATTTACCCCAAGAATGGTAAAGCGTTCAAGTTTTACGTCCCAGTAGCAGCGTAATCCATTAGTGCGGTCGTGGTAGGACACCTCCGCACTTTTCTTTTCCCCTTCTTCTTCCCAAATCCCTGTCAACAAACCGCAAGAAATTGTAAACAAAACCTGTAAACAAAACAAGATTTGTAAACAAAACGGCGAAAAATTTGTAAACAATGTAAACAAAAATTTTTCAACTTTTGACCCCCCACTGAGTTGTGAACACTTTTTTTTCGACAAAAAATTAGCCTTTTATAGCTATTTTGTAAACGGAGTTGCAAATGTAAACGGAAAAAAACACACTTTGTTTACACTTTGTTTACACTTAACTATTTAATAATCAATAAATAAACCCCAATGTAAACGGAGTAAACGGAAAATTCCCTATAAAAGATTTAAAAAATAGTTGAGAACACACTTTTTTTATAAAAAACGCACGCAACTCCTCTGCCCGGGAAAGTATACGCGCGCGAGAGTTTTGTTTACATCGTTTACACCACCCATTTTTGGTCCGCCTCCCAAGCCATAATCCTTTTGCCCTCGGCACCCTTCTATGCTCTCGCTCCCGGCACGCCCGCTCCCCCCGGTACGCCCGCTCCCCCCGATGCACCACACCCGCCCAGCGCCCACTTACGCACACGCGAGACACCTTGCCACTTAAAACCCTCGCATTGCCCCATAATTCACCCTCTCTTGCGTTTTCACCCCTCCTGCTGATAAAATCCTTACCCCGCATCAAGAAAACCGCGCAGAGAGGCTATTTTACACCGTGCCTAATTTCGCTCTCAGCTTTCCCTTGTAGCCCTCTATGCCCTTTTAGACCTTTGGAACCACCCACCAAGCCCGCGTCCCCTACAAACTTTTACCCCTATACTATATAAATAAAAATTTTTATTTATATAGTATAGGGGTAATCCCAAATAGCCTATTTTCCGCCTATATAATATATACTACAACATAGTAGTATATATTATATAGAGTTTTTATCGCTTGGTTAGTAACAGTATCCGCAAGGCGTCAAACCGCAGTCCTCCGCCTCCTTAACACTCATCAACACAATCTCACTTCGACAGCTCCGCAATCCCTTGCAATCTTCGTCGCAGTGAAACCTCTTGGCATACCTACCTGTGCAGACATATACCCTATCATCGTGGAGCGCCCGCACACTCTCTTTCCCCTTCTCCTTAAAACCTCCGCAGCTCACTATCGCAAGCAGTACGAAGAGTAGTATTATGCGTTTCATCTGCTTTCAATTCAGCAACCCAATTACCGATAATGCGACAAACAGCCAAGCTAATATCGGAGAAGCAAACATCCCTATTAGATTGCGCTGGAAAAACACCCCCAAGATTCCACCTATTATCGTGCTTGCGATAAATGCCACTATTGGTTTCCACCAATCATAATGCCAAAAACTCCATATGAATAACACCCACGAGGCAATATGACATATTTGCCCTGTCAAACCAATCCATAGCTTTATCCCTTGCGAAGAGCCTCTAAAATTTTTGTCAATCTCTACGCAATTATATGCAAAGATATAAACACACGAAATAAAAATAAGCGTTGTCATATTATTTAATTTTACTCCTTAAAAAATCCTCAAAAGAGTTTGCCACCCCCGCCATATACGCCTCCACCGGCATATTAACCCTGTGCGCTTTTGTCACTACAGAATCTTCTCTGGTAAGTTCCCAATGTAAGTATTTGATATCCGCATTTGTAGGCCTCTCCCCCTTGTAGGTGATGTACAATTCTTTTATTATTAGACTTGAAGGCAAAACGATTTTCAAACCGCCTGTATCGACCGGAATTACCGCCCAATCTTCAAGACTCGTTATAACATCACACACCGACCTATCTTTGTCAATTAAGGCATTAATCTCTCTAATTCTTTTTGCTGTAGGGTTGAACATAAACCACAAAACCACTACGACTGCGATCGTAACAATCGAAATAATGTAAATCATAATTATATTTTTTTAAATTATCTTCCAATTCTGAAACTTCCTACTACATCGTATATATTTATTATATCCTCAGCGTTGAGGTATATTGGTCCGCGCTTGTCGCTCTCTGCAGAGAGGACGTAGGTGCCGTCGCGCTCTTTTGATAGATACCTAAACAGGGTGTGTGGGCGCATTGTGTCGATGACGTATGCGCTGCCATCGGGGCGTGCATAGGAGAGGTCTTTAAGCCGACGCAGGACAAGGAATGTACCTTCGCGGTATTCGGGTTCCATTGCTCGGGTATCGACTTTCATAAGGAATACACCTTTACCCCATACTTGACGGAGGTCTACTTCTTCCATCTGCTGGGGGCAGTTGTGGCGAAAACTCTCAAGATTAAGGTCGGGTTTCTTTGCTATCTCGGGCGGAACGAGGGGGATAACTGCACTGCTTGCGACTTCTATCACCTCGCCGCAGTTGGGACATTCTACCTCTACACCGTTTTCCTTTATTTCTATTATTGCAGGCACACCGTGTTGCCCGTGACCTATGTGGCTGTTACCATTCCCATTGACGGTGATGTCGCCGGAAATAGTAATATCACTCTTTAGCATCTCTCCTTCGCCAAATAAAAGCCACGCTCTATTAAGTTCTGGAAATGCTTTTAGAATATCCTCTAATTTTCTACTCCCCGGCTCGCTTTTTAACTTGCCGACATAGCCATTCCCAAGCCCGCATAAACTTTCAAATTTAGAAATGCTTAAATTTCTAAATTCTGCAAACTTCATAAGCCTTTGTTTTACAGTCTTTTCCATAACACAAGTGTTTAGATTCATTCTAAATAAAGAGCGAGGTCGAAGAATTTTGTAAATTTTCTATAAAAATATTTGCATATTCTACGACTATCCTCTATCTTTGCCCTCGTGGTTCTCAATAGCGATACCTGTACAAGTTCCACTATTGATTTCACTACCGAAATAAAGATGGTAAAAATATAACAATAAAACAACACAAGCAACAAGAAAAGCTAAAAAATATATGAAAACAACCAAAGAAGTAACAATAATTCACGTAGTCCACGGCGCAAAAACCAAGCTCGCCAAAGAACTCGGCTGCAACTGGAACTACGTCAGCGACTGCCTCATCGGCAAGTACAACACCCCCAAGGCCGACGCCGTCCGCCGCCTTGCGCTAAAGAAATACAGCCTATGAAAGCAATTATACAGAAAGAGGTGACCATAGAGCGCACCAACAGGATTGGACTCACCGAGTGGCAAAACACCAAAAGCCGCATCACAACGATACGGCTGTTCGGGATAAAGATTTACAGCAGAGAAGAGTTATTTGTTGATTTGGCGCAGCAAAATTAAGACCCCTCGATAAGAGCAAGAGCGGCCGCGTCGAACGGGCATCGGGGAACTAAAGAGATTTTTGACATATTGATACAATACAGGGATATACCGGAAAGCCCTTGACAATAAGAGTAACATCCGCGTCATCGAGCGAGGCCGAAGCAATCCCCGGGGATGGGCACCCGCGACAGCACAGCCCACCCTTGAAGCGGTGCAGGGAAAGAGCACCGCAGAGTATAATAACGATTAAACAGCTCGTTCCAACACCATTTGTTGTGAATAAACCTTTGATTTGCTTTTAAATTTTAGTCTTGTTGGAACGAGCACCTTTATAACGCCTTGCAGTTGAACGAGCGAGGCACAGCCCTTGAGCAACCGCGCATCCACAACGATTACAGATGCGCCATAAACCTCGGCAAGCGTACACATCGGAACACGCAAGGGCACACAGCGCACCGGCACAAATCTTTTTCATTTTGAGTTTATTATGGTTATGTTTAAATTTTATCACCCGCCGGTGCGCCCCCAAAACTCAAGCCGTGAGGCTCGGTCATATAGCTATTACAATGTATTGATTTTTAAATTATCCGGAGGCCATCGGCCTCCACACGGATGCAGCGCCTGTTGGAGGCACCAAGTTTAACCCCGCCAAAAAGAATCAGGAGGTTCGAGTCCTCGGCATCCACTCCGCAAGCGAGCGGAAATAAATTTTTTTCATAGTAAAAT
Source organism: Bacteroidaceae bacterium (assembly GCA_017647725.1). Lineage (GTDB taxonomy): Bacteria > Bacteroidota > Bacteroidia > Bacteroidales > Bacteroidaceae > HGM04593. Next base: position 52,340 of record JAGCKB010000176.1, on the reverse strand, counting down.
TACTCCTCCCGCCGCTGCGAAGCTCCGGGAGTTTTTTAATTGGAAATTCTAAAACTATATAATTATGAGAACTTTTCTTCAGCGATTGCTAGCCGTGTCCTTCATCGCAACAATCATCTTCGCAAGTGGCGACACAACAGCCAACCTCATCGCAACAGTCATATCTGCCGCCACAGCCGGTTGTTGCCAGTGGAAACTAAACAAAATGGAACAACTATGAGCCACGGATGCGATTACTGCTTAGGCGACCCCGAGGGCGGCACCTGCCCCCACTGCGGATTAACCTACTATTACGACGACGAAGAAAACATCGACTACGAAGAAAACATCGACCACATCATCATTTAATAACTGTATAATATGTGCCAAGAACAACCCAACATCAGCCTCACCGCGAGGCTCAAAGTAAAAGACTGCGCACAGATATTGCAGATGAGCAAGCGCAGCGTGCAACGCTACATCACCGCCGGTAAGCTCAAAGCCCACCTCGTCGGCAACTCCTACCGCGTATTCGGCCGCGACCTCATCATCTTCTGGCGTGCCAACTAACTACTAAACCTTTTAAATAAATATAGTATGACATTCACATTAAACGTAAACATCGGGCTGTCGCCACAGCTCGCAGGCTTCCTCTCTGCCATCCTCGGCAGTCAGCCACAGACAGCGCAGCCCATCGAAGCGCGCGAGCAAGTATCTAATTTTTCCGTCGATGCAGTCAAGCCCGCACAAGTCGCTGCGGTCAAGCCCGCACAAGTCGCTGCGGTCGAGCCCGCAACAGAGGTAACCCCAGAACCGGCAACCGCTGAAACCGCTCTCGAAGAGCGCGAATACACCCCACCCACCATTGTCCCCGTCGCCACCCCACCCACAGCAGCCGAAGAACCCTCTACCGCAGTAGAAGAAGAACGCGAATACACCGAGGCCGACGTCCGCGCCGCCATCGACCGCGCTCGCTGCCGCATCGAAGGCAATGACTGGAAAGACAACCCCGATGGCGAGGGTTATAAAAAATGGCATCGCGCAATGACCTCTTGGTTCAAAGTAACCGCCGCCCTCTTCGGTGCCGATCGCCCCAGCGAACTCCCCGACAGCCGCAGTCGTATGAACTTCATCCGTTGCTGCGACGATGTTGAAATCTCCAACGGTGCTCTCGTCGAGGCCGTTCCATTCTAACCGCCTATGGGAGCACACGCCCTACTATCACCCTCCAGCGCGTCACGTTGGCTCAACTGCACCGCCGCCCCACACCTCGAGGCCAATATGCCCGATGTAAGCAGCGACTTTGCCGTTGAAGGCACACTCGCACACGCCTACTGCGCCAAGAAACTAAAAACCTTCCTCGGCCTCCCCACCGAGCTCGAGGACAAAGAAATCGCCGAACTTTCCGACTACTATACAGGCGAGATGAACGAGTACACCGACACCTATGCCAGCATAGTCATCGAAAAGTACAATGCCGCCCTCGCCCTCACCCCCGATGCCCAGCTCCTCGTCGAGACCCGTCTCGACTTCAGCGAACACATCCCCTACAGCTTCGGCACCGCCGATGCCATCATCATAGCCGACGGCACAATGGAGGTCATCGACTTCAAATACGGCAAAGGAGTCAAGGTCTCGGCAGTCGGCAACCCACAGATGCAAATCTACGCTCTCGGCGCATACGACAAGTTCAACTTCGAGTACCGCATCGAGCGCGTGCGAATGACCATCGTGCAACCCCGCATCGACAACCTCAGCGAGTACGAGATCACCGCTCTCGATCTCCTGCGCTGGACTAAAGACACCCTTACCCCCAAAGCACAAGAGGCTTTTAGTGGTAAGGGAACGCAGAATCCCGGCGAGTGGTGTCGCTTCTGCAAGGTCAAGTGCCGTTGCCGTGCTCTCTCCGAGCAGAGCCTCAACACCGCGCTCTCGGAATCAAACCCGCAGCTCCTCGCCCCCGACGAACTCGCCGACATACTCCCCAAGCTCGACACCATCAAGCTGTGGATCGCCGGCATCGAAGATTATGCACTGCACACAGCCCTGTCAGGCACAATCATTCCCGGTTGGAAAGTCGTCGAAGGCCGCAGCACTCGCAAGATAACCAACCCCTCAGCAGTCAGCGATGCGCTCACCAGCGCTGGCATAGCGCGCGACACCATATATAAGCCACAAGAACTCCTTGCCATTACCGAGCTCGAGCGTCTTGTCGGTCGCAAACAGTTCGCCGCTCTCTGCGCCCAGTGGATAAGCAAACCACAAGGCAAGCCCACACTTGTCCCCAACACCGACAAGCGACAGGCAATCAACACTGTCGAAGATGATTTCGCAGACATTCATTAACCATTAAACATTATAAATTATGATTGAACCTATTGTAAAAGGAACTAAAGTCGTATTCGGTCCCTGCCGACTCAGTTACACACACCTCTTTTCCAAGTATGTGCCCGACGGAGAAGATGCCTCTCGTGGCAAGTATATGACCAATGTACTCATTCCAAAGAAAGAGAAGGCAACCATCAAGGCTATTGAGGCCGCCATCGAAGCAGCCAAGAAAGAGTCCATCACATCCAAGTGGGGAGGTAAAGAACCCAAGAAGATTGACCTCCCCCTCCGCGATGGCGACGACAAAGACGACGACGCAGTATATGAGAATCAGTATTACGTTAATGCCAAGTCAAGCACCCGCCCCGGCATCGTCGACAAGAACAAAGCACCCATCGTTGACGAGGATGAAATCTACAGCGGTGTGTGGGCATACGTCAGCGTAACCTTCTACGGCTACGATGTCAACGGCAATCGCGGTATAGCCTGCGGTCTCAACAACATAATGAAATTCAAGGACGATGAACGCTTTGGCGGCCGCGCTTCGGCCGAGAACGATTTTGCCGACCTTGACACCGAGGATGACGACGATCTGTAACATCATCCCAAGCCCGTGCGAGTCTGACCGCTTTCACGGGCACAAATATTTATCACACTTGTCATTTCGAACGAACCAACGGTCGACGCCCGAAGGGGCTAAAGTCAATGTGAGAAATCTCTAACGACACCAATGAAAGAATTAAGTATCGACATAGAAACCTACAGCAGTTACGACCTTGCGAGCTGCGGAGTCTACCGCTATACCGAAGCCCCCGACTTCACCATCCTGCTCTTTGCCTACAGCATCGACCACGGCCCCGTGCAAATCTGCGACTTCGCCTCCGGCGAACAACTGCCATCCGAGGTGTTGACCGCCCTGCGTGACCCCTCAGTTACCAAGACAGCATTCAACGCAGCCTTCGAGCGCGTCTGCATCAGCCGCCATTTCGGTTGGCCGTTGATAAACCCCGCGCAGTGGCAATGCACAATGGTGCGCGCCGCACGTATGGGCTTGCCCCTCTCCTTGGAGCAATGCGCCGAGGTGTTGCGCATCGGGCAAGGTAAGATGAAAGAGGGTCGCGCCCTCATTCGCTACTTCTCCTGCCCTGTCAAGGGCAAGAGAAATATGCCTGCCGAGGCCCCCGAGCGCTGGGCGCTCTTCAAGCAATACTGCATCCGAGATGTCGAGGTCGAACAAGCCATCCTCTCCAAGGTACGCCGCCTACAACCCGCGCCCTTCGACGAGGAACTATATGCCATCGACCAGCTCATCAACGACCGCGGCGTACTGCTTGACCGCGCACTCGCGGAGAATGCTAACCGCTTCGACGATGAGTACAAAGCACATCTGCTCGAAGAGGCAAAGCAAATCACAGGTATGGACAACCCCAACTCCCCTGCGCAACTACGAGAGTATCTATCTCGCATCTCTTGTATGCCCATCTCAACCATCGGCAAAAGAGACCTCGACGATATAGAACGATACGTCAGCCACTCACCCAGCGCCAAACGTATGCTCGCCATCCGCCGCGAGCTCGGCAAGACCTCCAACAGCAAATATCGTGCAATGCTCGACTGCGTTTGCAATGATGGTCGCATACGTGGCCTGTTGCAGTTCTGTGGTGCTTCGCGCACTGGTCGTTGGGCGGGCCGCCTTGTGCAGGTGCAGAATCTGCCACAGAATCACCTTAAAGACATCGACTATGCCCGTTCACTTGTCAAGCAAGGCGATCTCGAAGAATTTTGTCTCAACTACGGCAACCCCACACAAGTCCTCTCCGAGCTCATCCGCACAGCCTTCATAGCGCGTGACGGCCGCACCTTCCACGTCTGCGATTTCTCCGCCATTGAAGCCCGTGTAATCGCTTGGCTCGCCGGCGAAGAATGGGTGCTCAACGTCTTTCGTCAAGGCGGCGACATCTACTGCGCCACCGCAGGGCAAATGTTCAACTGCAAGGTCGAGAAACACGGAGCCAACAGCGAGCTCCGTCAAAAAGGTAAAATCGCCGTTCTCGCCCTTGGCTACGGCGGCGGTGTCGCAGCCCTTGAGGCAATGGGCGGTAGCCGTATGGGGTTGACACAACCCGAGATGCGCGATATTATGCAACGCTGGCGTTCAGCCAACCCTCACATAGTCCGTTTTTGGTCAATCATCGAGTCCGCCGCCAAACGTGCCATCAAAACCGGCGAGAGCGTCACTATCCATCGCGGCATCGTGGTGTCACACAAATGGGGACTGCTCCTCATCACCCTGCCATCCGGCCGCACCATCTGCTACCCCCGTGCAACAGTAGGTATGGAGTACAACGACGGTTGGCGAGGCGACCACGAGATAATCGAGTACGAAGGCTGCAACCAAATCACAAAGAAATGGGAAAGCATACGCACCTATGGCGGCAAGCTCACCGAGAATGTAGTACAGGCCATCGCCCGTGACATCCTCGGTTGCATCATCCTCCGTGCTCACACCGCCGGTCTTGACATCGTATTTCACATACACGATGAAATCGTTGTCGAGGCAGCCCCACAGCAGACATTGCACGATGTAGAACATATATTTTCACAACCCATACAGTGGTGCCGCGACCTCCCCCTCAAAGGAGCAGGCTACAGCACCCCATATTATTTGAAAGACTGATGAAACTAAAGAACGACTTTCTGATAGACATAGCCACCGCACACAGTCGTATGAGCAAGAAATGGCGCAACAAGCAGTGGCGTTGGAGCGAGCTTGTCGAGCGGTGCAGCATCACACAGCGCACAGCCGAGACCGCTGCCGAGTACACCCGTATGAGCAAAGAGGAACAAAGCAACATCAAGGATGTCGGCGGTTTCGTTGGCGGCTACCTCAACGGTGGAGTGCGCAAGAACACAGCCGTCCTCTACCGCACCGTTGCCACCCTCGACATCGACTACGGCACACACACCGTGTGGGACGATTTTCAACTCTCATTCAGCTTCGCCGCTATGCTCTACAGCACACACAAGCACAGCAGCGCTACGCCGCGTTACCGCCTCGTGTTCCCTCTCAGCCGTCACGTCACGCCCGCCGAGTACGAACCCCTGTGCCGCGCCATTGCCGGCGAAATCGGCATCGACCTCTTCGACGACACCACCTTCGAACTACCACGCCTCTTCTACTGGCCCAGCACCAGCAAGGACGCCGATTACATCTTCGAGTATCAAGACGGCCCCGCCTGCAACGTCGACCAAATCCTTGCAACCTACAAAGACTACCGCGACGTCAGCAGCTGGTCGGTATCAAGCCGTGCGGGCGATGTCATAGCCCGCGAGATAAAGATCGCTGGTGACCCAACCGAAAAACCCGGTCTCATCGGTGCTTTCTGCCGCGCATATACCATAGAAGATGCCATCGAGCAATTTCTTGGCGATATATACGAGCCCACCACAACCCCGGGGCGTTACACATACAAGCTCGGCAGTGTTGCCGGTGGCCTTGTGTGCTACGATGGCAAGTTCGCCTACTCGCATCACGAGACCGACCCCGCCGGGCGTCAGCTCTGCAACGCCTTCGACCTCTGCCGTCTCCACCTCTATGGTCTACAGGACGAGGGCAGCAAGGTACAGGACATCACACGCAAGCCCTCATACCTTGCAATGCAAGAGCTTGCGAGCCGCGACAAGGCCGTCAAGCTCCTTATGTCGCGTGAGCGCAGCAGCGCTGCCGAGGATTTTGATGCCGTAGATACCGATTATAACGACGAGTGGAAAGCCACACTCGACTACACCAAACAAGGCAAGGTTCAATGCACCATCGCCAACATCATCACCATCCTTGAGAATGACCCTGCATTCAGCGGTCGCCTTGTGCACAACCAGTTCAGCGGGGCAAACACCATCATCGGCGGTGCCCCTTGGAACAAACAGGCAAGCCAATGGAGCGATGCCGACGATGCCAATCTCCGTGTGTGGTTCGAACGTCACTACGGCATTGTAGGTAAAGAGAAAATAGCCGACGGTCTCACCGCCGTGTTCACCAAGCACGCCTTTCACCCCATACGCGACTACCTTAACTCGCTCACTTGGGATGGCGTTCCTCGCCTCGAGCGTCTAATCATCGACTACATCGGCGCCGAGGACAACATTCTCAACCGCACAATGACACGCAAGCACTTCACCGCAGCCGTCGCGCGCGTGTTCGAGCCCGGTGTCAAATACGATCAATGCCTCATCTTCACAGGCCCCGAGGGCGTTGGTAAATCCACCCTCCTTGCCAAGATGGGCGGTCAATGGTTCAACGACAGCATCACCACCACCGAGGGCAAAGAAGGTATGGAACAGCTACGCCAAGCGTGGATAATAGAGATGGGCGAACTCGCAGGTCTCAAGCGCAGCGAGGTCGAGACCGTCAAGGCCTACCTCTCCAAGCGCATCGACATCTACCGCGCTCCCTACGGTCGCCGCACCATCGAGTACCCCCGTCAATGCGTATTCTGTGGAACAACCAACGAGTCATATTTCCTCAAGGGCGATACCGGTAACCGCCGTTTTTGGGTCATCAACATCGTACCCTCCCTGCGCAAGCACCATAACTGGGTAACAGCTCTCGACCGCGACCGCGATCAGCTGTGGGCCGAGGCTGTGCACTATTATAATAAAGGAGAGAAATTATATCTCGACAACGAGATGGAGAGCGCAGCCCGTCAGCGGCAGATGGAGTACAACGACGACAGCGACGACCCAATGATAGCAATGCTGCACAAGTTCCTCGATACCAAGCTGCCTGTCGACTGGGCAACACGCGACATCGCCTCGCGTCGTCAATGGCTCAGCTCCCCCGACCCTCTCGACGCCACAGGCACCGTCGTCCGCGATCGCGTCTGTGCCGCCGAGTTCATCTGCGAGCAGCTAAAGCGCGACCTCACCGACAAGGACTTCAAGTACCTTGCCCGCCGTGTCAACAAGGCAATCGAGGATATCGGCTGGGAGAAGGTCAGCAGCACCCGCCACGCCGCGAGCCTCTACGGCATACAGCGCGGTTTCAAGCGAACAGTAACCCACGACGATGACGACCTATGAGCACGCGAACAGACCGCATTACCAACCACGCACTCACCTCCGAGAAAGCCCTTGAACGCTACCTTGTGGAACGTGTCAAGAGCCTCGGTGGTGTCTGCCTCAAGTACAGCAACCCCGGTATGGTCGGTTACCCCGACAGAATATGCCTGTTGTCAGGAGGCCGCACCGTGTGGATAGAACTCAAAAGCAAAGGCGAGAAACCTACCACAATGCAACTCATCCGCCACAGCCAAATGTCCGCAATCGGTCACACCGTTCACGTCTGCGACACCCGTGAAAGCATCGACCAAGTTTTATTAAAACCCACTAAATGAAATTCACCCCCTACGAATACCAGCGCACCGCCATACAATGGATAATCGACAAGCCACGCTGTGGGTTATTCCTTGATATGGGCCTCGGTAAAACAGTCTCCACCCTCACCGCCTTGCAGCAACTCATCGACGACTGCGAAGTCAACCGCGCACTCGTCATCGCCCCCAAGAAGGTAGCCGAGACAACTTGGTCCACCGAGGCCGATAAATGGGAACACCTTCACGGACTCCGCGTCATAAAAGTACTCGGCAGCGAGAAGCAGCGCAACACTGCACTTGCCACCGCCGCCGACGTCTATGTCACAGGGCGCGACAACTTCGCTTGGCTCGTGGCCAAGTACCAAGGCCGTCTACCCTTCGACACCATAGTAATCGATGAACTCACCTCCTTCAAGAGCAGTAAGAGCCAACGCTTCAAGGCAATGCGCATCTGCTTGCCAAGCATTCGGCGCGTCATCGGCCTCACAGGCACCCCTGCCCCCAACGGTCTCATAGACCTTTGGGCACAGATATACTGCCTCGACCAAGGCGAAAGGCTTGGCAAGTCAGTAACCAAGTACCGCGAGACCTATTTCACCCTGCAAAAGTGGAACAACATCGTAGTGCGCAGCACCATCAAGAGCAGCTGCGAGGATATTATCCGAAGTAAGATAGCCGACATCTGTCTCTCAATGCAGGCAAAGGACTATCTGCAACTGCCGTCAATGATAACCCACATCATCAACATACCGCTGAGCGACAAGACACGCAAAGCCTATCAAGAGTTCGAGCGCGAGAAAGTACTCCAGTTCAAAGCCGAACACGCCGAAGAACCAAACAACATCCTCGCCAACTCCGCCGCAGGCCTAATGAACAAGCTCTCACAATTCGCAAACGGCGCAGTCTACGATGACGACCGCCTCGCACACGAGATACACCGTGAGAAGATAGACCGCCTTGTCGAGATCGTCGAAGCCGCAAGCGGCGCAAGCGTGCTCGTGTTCTACCAATACAAACACGACATCCCACGTATCACCGATGCCCTCAAAGGCTACCGCGTCCGCACATACCAAGGCGAGCAAGACCTCATAGACTGGAACACCGGCAACATCGACGTACTCCTCGCGCACCCTGCAAGCACCGCCTACGGTCTCAATATGCAACAAGGCGGTCACTACATCGTATGGTTCGGCACAGGATGGAATCTCGAGCACTACCAACAAGCCAATGCCCGTCTCCACCGCCAAGGCCAACAGCACCCCGTAACCGTCTACCAATTAATCGCAGCAGGCACCGTCGATGAACGCGCCAGCAAAGCCCTTGAAAGTAAAAAAGGCGTACAGCAAAGCCTCCTCGACAGCCTCAATTACCTCATCAAAAAACACAGCACACAATGAACAACAACAATCAAATGGATAAATTGATATGGAAAAAGCAATAAAAAAATATCTCGATAACAGGGCGAAGATTGATGAACTCTTTGCCGCCAAGTATGCAAACCCTAAAAAGAGCATTGACGAGTGTTGCAAATATATTACCGGTGAGGCTTATGCGAGAGCCAAGAATGGTTGTGCTGTCATCAGTGACGAGGAGGTGTATGGAATGGCTGTTCACTACTACGATGAGGAAGACATCAACATTCGCAAAGCACCAAATGCGAGAACGGCAAAGATAAATGCTGAACCTGAGCTCACCAAGGAACAGCAGGAGGCTCTGCGCCTGCAAGCAGAAAAAGAATACAAAGCGCAGATATCAGCTGAGTTCAAGCAAAAAGAGATTGAACGCAAAGCCAAAGCCCGAGAGAAGAAACCGCAACCTCAAATGGCATCACTGTTCGACTGATATGAGAAAAGCAATCCTCAATGAAATCCTTGCTCTACAAAAGAGATTAAAACCCTTCACCAAAGCGCAGATAGAATACGCACACTCGCATTATGAGCGTGTGGCGTATCTAAAACGAGGCGGTGAAATATGGTGCCAATGTTGTGGTCACATCCACCGCGAGTTGCCGGGTGTGATAGACATAGACCTCGAACTCGGCGGTCAGTGCCCCGAATGTGGGGCGCATTTCAATTTAGACCGCAGGAGAGGTAAACATCACACCGAGAGGTATTACATAACCTACATCACCCATATTGCCGGTTGGCAAGTCTTTCGCACTGTCGTTGCCCAGCGTTGCAATACCTACGGAAATCCAACGCATTACTATATGGACGAGGTTTATCAGAACTGGGTTGCACCTGACGGTAAGGAATATATCCTTTCCAAAGGCTACACCCGCTCTCCGCTTATGGGTGAGAGATGGGCATATGATACGCCGTTGAATAAGCCAAGAGAACACAATGCCAACTACACAGGGTGTTATGTTTTAAATGATATGTTCGACGTTACGGGCAATTATATCTATCCTCGCGTTTCTGTTACCGCAAAATTAAAGCGCAACGGTTGGGATAATCGGTTCTTGAAACCTAACATAAGCCCGGTAGAAGTCTGCAAAGCTCTTTTGTCGCATCCTGCATTGGAGATGCTTGCCAAGACTCAGCGCGAATTGTTTCTTCACTTGTTGCGCACAGGCAAAACAGAGTACCCGGTGCACGCAGTTAGGATATGTAACCGTAATCACTATCGCATAGCAGACCCTGATATATGGTTGGACCATATTGACAATCTCCTGCGTCTGAACCTTGATACTCATAATGCTCATTATGTATGCCCGGCAGATATTTACGCGGAACACGAAAGATTAGCGAACAAAATCCATAGTGAAGAAAAAAAGAGAGAGCTTGAAGCACGCCGGGTAGAAATGAAAAAGTGGGAAGTTAAGTACCGGGAGACCAAAGGCCAGTTCTTCGGAATCTGCTTTGGCAATGAAAACATTATAGTCACTGTTATACAGTCGGTCGAAGAAATGGAACACGAAGGTACAGCAATGCACCACTGCGTATATGTCAACGAGTATTACAAAAAAGCCCATAGTCTCATACTCTCAGCCAAAGACAAGCTGGGTAACCGTATAGAGACAGTAGAGGTCAACACCCAAACCTTCAAAGTGGTGCAGTCGCGTGGAGTCTGTAACCAAAACACTCCACGCCACAACGAGATAATAAACCTTGTAAACAACAATATGTATAGAATTAGACAAGCAATATGAACAACATCAACAAACGCGCTCACGAATATGCGATAGCGCACAGACACAAAGCAGATGGTATCGCCCTGATGAGGGCTTATACTACAGGGGCGATGGAAGAGCACTGCCGCCTGATGTCATTGCACGGCATCCGTCCCAAGGTATTCATCAGCGGCAGGGTAAGCGACCTACCGTATCTTGTGGCATACGGAAATTTCAGTAACGCGGAGAGGACGCTTGCCTCGATGGGTTACGAGGTTGTGAACCCGATGAAGATATGCAAGAAGAATTGGAGTTGGCTCCGCTGTATGATTAAGTGCCTTTGGGCGATAACCTTCTGCGACAAGATATACCAGCTCGATAATTGGAAAGAAAGCCGCGGTGCGAGAATTGAATACAAGTGGGCAAAATTTTTAAGGAAGAGAATTTTATGATACTTGAGGTTTTGAAGTTTATCGCAGAGAAAGGTCCTTTATTATGCACCGCATACGCAAAACTCACGACAAAAGCGAGTAGTAAGCTAAATAGTGAGCTAAAAAGTAAACCAACCATCCGCTATATGACGGATGAGGAGGAGATGCGGTATTTAATAAGTACACACAATGAGAGATAATTTCCTAAAGATAGATGAACCGTCATCACTTGAAAAGAAAGTACGTCAGGCAATAAGGCTACTACAGAGCATCCCACAAGACAAAGAGATAGAGCTTTGCTATTCCGGCGGGAAAGACAGCGATGTAATCTTAGAGCTTGTAAAGATGGCCGGCATACCAGTTCGGCCCATATACAAGTGTACCACGATAGACCCCAAAGGCACTACAGCGCATTGTAAGAGCAAGGGAGTAGAGGTTGTGATGCCAAAGGAGAGCTTCTTCAAGTTAATAGAGCGCAAGGGTTTTCCGACCTTTCGTGCAAGGTTCTGTTGCGACAAGTTGAAAGAGTACAAGATTTGCGATATTGCCATTCAAGGAATAAGGAGAAGCGAGAGTGTAAAACGTGCAGAGAGGTATAAAGAGCCGCAGATATGCAGGATATACGGTTCAAAGAAGAATCACGTTCAAGTGTTTTTGCCGATTTTGGATTGGACTGACAAAGATGTAGAGGAGTTTATCAAAGAGCGCGGAATAAAGTGCCACCCGTTGTACTACGATGAGCAGGGTAATTTCCACGTTGAACGAAGATTGGGTTGTACCGGCTGTCCTTTGGTTGCCGATAGAGGATTAGCGGATTTCAAGGCAAATCCTCGTTTCTTGAAAGCATATCTCCGAGCAGGAAAGAAGTGGTGGGATAGCCACGATGGGTTGGCAAGCAAAAAAAATTTTTCAAGTATATACGACCTCTTTGTGCAGGATGTCTTTTTCGACAGTCTTAAAGGTTTTGTAGAAGCAAAAACAGCACATTTTGGACCACGACTTGATGATTGTAAGAAATTCATAGAAGATTATTTTAATATTGAAATAGATGAGTGAAATTAACCAATTAGCACAGACAGCATTTAATACCGCGATTATTCGCGGCAAGACAGAAAAGGATGCAGGCCACCTTGATGCGTTCTTCGATATCCTCAGCGAGCTGAAGGAGTTCCGCGAGGCGAGTGAGGTGAAAAAGAGTGAGCACCTGCCCCAGTACACCGAGGCGCAGGAGGAGTTGACGGATGTGCTTATCTGTTGCCTCACAGAGCTGCACCGCCGTGGGGTGGATGTAGAGAGAATTATCAAGGAGAAAATTGAATTTAACAAGAGAAGAGTATGACACGAAGAGTTTTACAACTTGGCAGATTTGAAAACAAAGGTAAGTTATCCCTATACGACCTAATTAACAAGCAAAATCGACTAACGATTTTTACAGTTGTAGATAACTACAAAGACGGCTGGGAGGTCATTTTATTCCTTCGCTCTTTTGGATATGAGGGGGTTCAAAATGACAGCTTGCGATACTGCAACCTCAACCTTGAATATAGCTTAAAACAAGTTGGTGAAGCCTGTATTGGTATCTGCGGTGGTCGTATGGTTATACATAAATATAAAAGAAGATTAAAAGGGAAAGGATATATATACTACGAAAAGCCAAGAGTTTTTGCACAAAGAGTAAAAGAGCATTTTCAAGATACAAATTAAGAGATTTAGTTATGAAACGGGAAATAAAGTTTAGAGGTAAGAGGATTGACAAAGACGTTTTTGTTTTTGGAGATATGCTTACGGGAATGGGACATAAAAAAGGTAAGTTTTACATATTGCCGCATCTAACCTATTATCCGAGCGATTGTAATAGTTTAGACGGCTATGAGGTTATTTCCGAGACAATAGGTCAGTTCACAGGACTGCTTGACAAGAACGGAAAGGAGATATACGAGGGAGATATAATATTTAGCCAAAAGTGCGATTGCAGAGCAATCTTGCACAAAGTCGAGTATAACGAAGATAATGCAATGTTTGTCGCAAAGCCAATACAAGGTTGGGATTTTGATTTTTGTCAAATTCGTAAAGATTGGGTTGATAAATACGGAAAAGAGGTAATTGGTAACGTGTTTGATAATCCTGAACTATTGAAAGGAGGTGCGGAATGAGTATAGGTAGTGCTATGGAAGAAGCTGCTTTGTATGTAGACCTATTTCACGCCTCAACGGCAAGTAAATTAAGTAACACCTATTCGCATATAGGCAACACATTATGCAAAGGCAGTTCAACAAAGAAAGGTAATAATCCCAAAGCAATTAAAGCGAGAAGAAAAAAGAATAAGAACAAGAAAACGCACAGGAAATGAAAATAGTAATATTAGGACTTCTTGGCAATATAGCCATATTTCTGCTGTTTGCCTTTGCTCATTGGAGTATTAACCCCGTATATTGGATTACTGAATGGAGAGCGTTTTGTGCTTTTCTTATGGGCGTAATTACCTTTGCTACTTTTATATATTTTATTATAGAATTGACAATAAAGAAATAACTATGAATTGGATAGAGATAGACCGCGATGAGAACGGTTTTGCAACAGAGGAGTGTACAAGAGAGGCTTTGAAACAAATTCCAATAGTAATTAGAGGATATGATGAACTCGGAGAATATCATCATTTACTTACCGAAGATTCTCTTGAATGTGATAAAATGGCGATATTCAAATTTAAAACTTACACCCATTATTTACCAATACCAAAGTTAGAAGTATGAGAACAGGATTTATCTTATTATATCTGATAATTTTCTTGTTAAGCCTTGTTGCAATATTAGTAACAATAGGTTTGCAAGAAACAGCTCGCAACAAACAGAGAATAGGAGAAACTATTGTAATATGCGGAGATACCTTAACAATAAAGGATTATAATGCATCTTACGGATATTATATATTGTCTAACGGTCTAATATATGAATGTAAATGACAGCAAAGGAACTTAAAGAAGCTCTGGCGAATGTGCCAGATGATGCAGAGGTGTATGTAGATGCTTATGCTTCGGGCAGAGAAAGTATAACAAAAGCAGTCTATGATGACGAAGATAATTCATTTGAACTTTATTGATTATGAGCGTACACAGGACAATAGAATTTATAGGCAATGGCGAGGGTACAAAGGATATAGAAAACTCCCTTAATCGCCTTATAGATGTTATAAACGAGTTAGGTGTAAAAGACCGTTCACATTGGGCGTTAGGCTTGAAAGGCGTAAAACACGAAATGAAAGCACACGCTAACGAAATTCTTAATTGTGCGAAGTCTTTTGCTTACTATTTGGATAATTACGGAAAGGAATAATTATGACCCTACAAGAGAAAATAGACAAGTTGCCGTTGAGCATAGAGTATAATGGCAAAGAGTATTTTTTGCATATTGAATGCGAGAGGAAAAAAATTACATTAGAATATGTTGATAGCGTATCTTGCTTCAACTACCTATTTTGCGTTAGTGATGACCGCATACTTCTAAAAACATCATTCCGTTTGGAAGAGTTAATTGACCGAGCATTAACAATAATTGAAACTAAAGAATGGGAAAGAGTATAATAATATTAGGTAGTTATCTTTTCATAGCCTTTCTCACGTATTTATTATTGTACTATTTGTGTGCAAGAAATTATTCCAAAGATGAATATGCCAAACGGAGGTATAAGTTTGAGGAATATAGGGATGATTATTACTCGGATATGATAATTATGTCTATCATCTGGATATTCACTTTGTTGGCATTCATTTTGTACTATTTAACTTTTATAATAAGAAAGAGCATTGAAAAACATTTTAATATAGAAGATTAATATGAAAAATAAGATAACTTACACCACAGATGTAGCGCATTGCGGTGGCGAAGATTGCGCTATACGAGAGAATTGTGTTCGGTATAGGCTATTTTGTATGTGGGAAAAGCGACCATACAAGTTTGCTCCTTTTGTGGAGTTCCCTGCATACAATTCCAAGACCGAACAATGTGAAATGTTTAAACCGATAGAGTGATATGGCAAACATTTTAACAGGTATTATCGACAGGAATCGTAAAGCTATAGCAACGGGACAGATAGTTAAGATGAACTTTTTCTACGAAGGTGTGGAACACGAAATAGAAGGTGTTATCCTGTAATTGAGTTAAGTAATAGTAAAGGAGAATGGTTAAGACTACCTAAAAGTATTATAGACAATGAACGAACTAAAATTTAACAGCCAAGTCTGCACCGACATAAATCAGAGCCAACGACTTTTGGAGTTGGGATTGAAACCCGAAACAGCAGATATGTATTACCACGAAGGCAGTGAAGATGGAGCGGGTAATATAGAGTATCATCGCAATATAAGAACGGAACGTGATAATATATTGTTTCCAGATTATATCCCCGCTTGGAGTCTGCACAGGTTGCTGTGTATGCTTAATTACGATAATGCCGACACGTTCAACATTATGCCCAATTTAGCATACGAAGATGTAATAGCGACTATTAGTTTGAGAATTGGTTGTGGAGCGTTTAACAAAGAATACTTAAAGCAATGAAAGCAAGAATTAAAGCAACAGGAGAAATAGTGAAACTTGCTGAGTATGCAAAGATTACATTGGATATGTGTGATAGTTACGGAAATCCTATTGAATTGAAACCCGAAGATGTAGAGCTTATTTCAGATGACAATGGAGATACCTCAACAACAGACTGGAATCAAGCAAGAGTGCAAGCCTCTATCGGTGCTATGCAAGTTATACTCGGCAAGAATAACTACGACACATATAAAGATATTGCAGCACAAGCAGTAGGATATGCCGATGCACTTATTAAAGAATTGAAAAAATAATGTAAATATGAACGAAGTAAGCATAATAATCAACGGAGTGAGGTATGATGCGGTGGATGATAAACCCTTCTCATATAGTAGTAATTGCGACCTATATGACCAAATAAATGGTTGCCAAAATTGTTTAATTGGAATACACTCCTGCGCGCGTCTTATCGGTGTAGGTGGTATTTTTAAGAAATCCAATAAAAAGTTTGAGAAATGAAAGCAAGTGATATAGCATTAAAAAGATACACCGCAGATAAAGGTAAATCCTTGAAGTGGTATGAGTGGGTAATGAACCCGAATACAAGAGAATATGAAAGAGTGTTGCGTTATTCAGAGTGTACCGCGGTAATCGACATCAACCAACTTGATGGCGATGTTATGGAAATACCATACGAAGAGTACAAAGAATGGTGGGATAATAATTATCATTGTTTAGGAGTGACAGGATTATGACAATCGAAACAAACCCTTACCGCGTACAGCAAAATAATTATGAGTAGCAAGTACAGAACAATCTCAAAGCGGATGAGACCTCCGCCGTTAACATTTGAAGTATTAACAACATTAGCCAAACAATTTTTAAAAACGTATTATGGAAAAAGAAAACAAAGAAGCTGCAAAGCAGCGCGTAATTATCACTCCTGAACTCGGGGTAATCATTAAGACACAAAACGGCACTATAGAGAATGGCAAGGAAAGTGTCCTAATTGAAGGGGAGTTCACTATTAGCTCATCAAATGTAGCGCTATTGACTGCCGCGCTGGCAGGCAAGTCTGTATGCTACGGTTCTTACGGCATAACCCGCATCATATCGGGTGATGAGGCTGTAAAGGCATTAGTTGAAGAAACAAATATGCTCCGAAAAAAGTGCGATAATACAGAGAACCAACTAACAGAAAAACTTATTACGAAAGAGGATGAACGCTACAAGTTAAAATGCGAAGTCGCCGAACTCCGTAATCGCATTAAAATCTTTAATGCTGAACGCCGCCTCTGGGAACGCAAACTGATAATTGACGAGAAATAATGTTTAACCTTTAAATTTAAACTTATGTGTTTAAGAATTTCTGGCTCACCAACGTTGAGCCTTAAGAGCAAGGCAGAAGCCTTGAAGTATGCAATTGAGTTCACCAGCACCGGTGAGTATCCCAACCACCAATACAATATGAGGAGGGCGAAAGAACTCTTTGATTTTATCTGCGAGAATGTAAAACTGCCGGATGTTGAGGTGGACCAGCTCTCGAACTCTTTGAGCGGTTTTACTTCACTAATGGAGAAATTGAGTAAGAAGGACGAGGAGACTCAAGATAAGAAGATGGAGATTGCCGGGGAAGGTGAGGGACCGGTAAAAGAAGATGTGCGTCGTCCCTGTAGTACTGAGTTATGGAATCAGTACTTACGCATCGAGGCATACATCAAGTCTCTGGGACTGAAGCCTTATAGAGGTGAGGCATCTCCTGATTACACGAAGCAAACTTTTCTTCTTGAAGGAATTAACGAATGTCTTTGGGTGACGCTTGAACATAACGCATACCCGCTTCCGAATACGAAATAACCCTACATTCAACCCCCGACTATCCTCACGGACGGCCGGGGGCTTAGCCCCATAAAACAGATAAACCCCATCAAATTCCCCCAAGCCTTATATTTGCCCCTATGACAAGTCTACTACCAAACACCCGTCGACCCGATATTATCTTCCACAGCAGTGGACGTATCGACATATCGGCACACATCGCAAAGCAGCTCAACATACGCAGTGGCGATGTAATCGACATTATGGCCGATCGCGGAGAGTACTACCTCTACGTTCGCACGCGCGCTGCCATCGGTCGCCACGAGGCGCAGTGCTTCGTCACCAATAACCGTGCAAAACACTGCCACTCTCTCCGTGCATACAGCACGCGTCTCTGCCGCGCAATACTCGCACTCACAGGCAGCAACACTAAAGCCAGCCTGCCCTGTGGCACTCCCGGCGAGCAATCCTTTGGCACCGCAATTCCAGTGATAACCAAAAACAAACTATAATGATAACAGAAATCAAATACAACGGTTATTCAGCCTCTCCGTCCGACTACCAAAGCCCGGACGGAGATATGGCAAGTATGCTTAACTGCATCCCCCATCGTGGAGCACTGCGCCCCATACTGCCACCCAAGAGGGTCAAATCCTTTAGCAAAGACGCAGCAGTACTCGCCATCCACCGAGTATCCGATCGCGAACACTATCTCATTTATGACGGAAACAAGTTAACTTGGGAAGATGTAAAGGATTACAGCATAACAGGCGAACTATACGACTTTAAGAATGACGGCGGAGTAATCTCCGTCACCCCCATAGGCAACACCCTCGCAGTCCTCGACGGCAACGGCATCATACATTACTTCCTTTGGAAGAATGATGGCTACACCAACCTCGGCACACAGTTGCCGGAGTTAGAGGCAAAGCCCTATATAAAAACACACATATTCGACAACAACGAGCTCGACAACATATACGGCACAGAACTCGACCAATCTATTGTAGACGTTGAATTAAGTGGCACAAACCTAATAAACACCTCAGAAGCCCAAAAACTCTACAGCGGCGCAGAGCACAAAATAAATCTCTACGGCGATACCCGACAAAACGTATATAACAAAGTATTCGCAAAACTAAATGCTGTTAAACGCCTGCTACAAAAAAACGGTTTTTTAACCTCCCCGTTTTACATCCGTTTTGCTTACAGGCTCTACGATAATACGCACGCACAGCACACAATTCCTGTTCTATTAGTACCTACCACTTGGGGAACACCTGTAACGGGGGCTAAAATATCGTCTGAAGGTAAGGTGACATTTAACCCCCTATTTTCGGGCTCCGAAATTTTAGCCGAGATTAAACTGCCCGAAAATATATCAGACTGGGGCGACTTGATCTCTCACATAGATGTATTCATTACCCCGCAAATAGAGAATTACACCGATGACGCTAATGCTGTTATATCACTCTCTCAACTCCCCTATTGGAACCGAGAGAAAGTGGTAAATGAATCCGGGCAGGAAATTGAGAAATGGGCGTACGGCGGCTCAGATGAGCCCGAGTTAATGGATGGCGAGCAATGGATGCCAATATCCCAAGCAGTATCAAGCACTGATAGTGATTATAACTATAAATTATATAAAACCCTTAGCGTGAAGAAGGACGCTTCTTTCGTTGCGGAAGCAAATACATATTACGCGGTAGATATTAGTAACGCACAAGTAAAACTAACCCAAAAAGAGTGGGAAGCGTTTGTCCCATACTATTACGATATAGACCCACTATCACCAGAGGAGGTAGAAAAAATTAATCTCCCGCTTCCCGAAGAGGGGAGTTACAATGTGTATAGCTTCGCGAAAAACAAGACCGTTCACATAAAGGGCGGAGATGCTTTTATTAGACAATACACTAAAAAAACAAAATCCGAGTTCGAAGACATCCACCATTATATAGAATTAAAACGCGTAGATGGTAAAAAATATAAAGACCTAATCACTGATTATAGCAATTTCTATCGTATCTGCGAGCTGCCCATAAGTGATTATAAAACCGGAATATCAGGAGTGCTACCGTTAAAAGAAAATGCACTTATAGACATCACAACCTCTGTAACATTATCAGAACTCACACAGCGACAATCGAAAGACATAGTATCACAAACCTTTGCATATAACAATCGTTTAAATGCAATAATCAAAGGCGAGAGTCTGCCTGATTGTCCCGATATTGAAAAACAAAACCCGACGAGTGAAACAGAATCAAATTGGAAATTGATAGCAACCTATGTTAAGGTAAATGAAAATTCACAAGTAACCTATCATTTATTGTCAAATCCCGACAGCTATATAGACACTAAATTTATCTATTTCGCATACCCGCGTGCAACAGCAACTGAGCTGATTTTAATTTGGGAATACGATGGCCACTACAGCACCGAAACCATAAAACTCACTCGCCACCCATTTCTCAACCTCGCTTATGTCTTTAATATGTTTGATGATATAAGAGGAGAGCAAACAATGGTAGATAAAATCCCCAACTACCCACAGACCCCCATCCTCTACGGCAACAAGATAAAGACAAGCAATGTCAACAACCCCTTTATCTTCAGTGAGGAAAACACAAGCGAGTTGCCCGTCGGCAAAATCCACGCGCTGAGCACTGCCGCCAAAGCCCTGTCACAGGGACAGTTCGGTCAGTTCCCATTGTACGCGTTCACCGACAAAGGCATTTGGGCACTCGAAGTCACAGGCACCGGAACCTACTCAGCCCGTCAGGTCATTACAAGAGATGTCGCCTTGACGCCCGAGTCAGTCACGCAAATCGACGATGCCGTACTTTTCTCCACCGATCGAGGCATAATGCTCCTTGCCGGCTCACAAGTGCAGTGCATCACCGAAGCGCTTGACGGCACGACCTTTGACATTACGCAGCTTAAATTCGCATATGATAAAATCAGTAAGGACCACAAAGACTTCAACATCGTATCGTGGGACACCTACAAGGCTAACATCCAAATGCTTTACGACTACACAGGTCAGCGCATAATAGTATTCAACCCCGACTACGGCTACTCCTACGTATTCTCATTGGATAGCAAGCAGTGGGGCATAACGGTGAACAGCATACAATCCACTATAGACTACTACCCACAAGCCTATGCAATGACAAGCGATGGCACACTTGTCGATTACTCCGCCACCGACGACACCGAGGCTAAAGGCCACTACATCACACGCCCAATAAAACTTGGCGCACCCGATGTACACAAAACCATCACCTCCATCATCCAACGCGGGCAGTTCAAGAAAGGCCACGTCAACACAATGCTCTACGGTTCACGCGATTTGGAAACGTGGCACCCCGTTTACGGCTCCACCGACCACATCCTGCGTGGTATGCGCGGAACACCCTACAAATATTTCCGCCTCGCCTCAACATTCACCTTAGGCAAAGACGAAAGTATTACAGGCTGTAGCATAGACTTCGAACCACGCTTGAACAACAAGTTACGATAACAAAAGGGGCAGCCATCACGGTTGCCCCTTTTTATTTTAATATGGTAAGAGTATTAAAACGGCCTCTGCACTCTGCGCAAGACCCTACTCCTTGAATTAACCGTTGACTTGATTCGCGTCATCACCTCGGTAGCACGCTGCTCCCACATCACCGCTTTCTCCGGAAAGAACATAAACAACCACCTCCAAATCACCGCCGACACAATATACTCAAACACAAGTCGCTCAAGCACAACCGCCCTAGCGCCATCAAAACCATCAGGCATTGTCAGTTCAAAAGCCAGCTCCTCAACCTTTGGGTCATAAGCCCCAAACGCAAGTAACAAGTCATTACAAGCAACCTCAATGAACGAACCAAGAATCTCCTCGTTCGCATCCACAGTTGCAATCTTCTCGTGGGCATCCACCGCAACACCCACATAGGCAGTGCTCTTGGCAACCTCCTCAAGCACCCTATCTTTCGGTATAATAAATTCAATAGTCATCATACCGCAAATATGCACCCAAAACAAAGATTGGTGGATTTATCCATTTAAACCCACCAATCACAAACATAAAGGCATCCACCTCACACACCAAAATACCCCCTCACAAACTTTGGTCTGTCAGTGTCCTTCAGCTTCTCCACCGCCTTCTTGTACATCGACAAAGCCATCTTCTCACCCGGCACAGCCTCTGGGGTGCTCGCGCCCATATCCTCCGCAACACTCTGTGCGTGGTCGCTATAAATCATATTCGCGGTAATCCACAGCGCATAGCAGTTATAGAAAGGCTTATCGCTCATCTTCCCACCAAGCGACTCCACCGCCGCTTTAAATGTCTCATAACCCCAATGCGCACCCATCCTGCCGTTCTGATTAACAAGGCGATTCGCAATCTCCTCCGCCTCCTGCTTCGATAGGTAGTTCTTCCAATGCATCGCCTCCAACTTGTCCAGCCACATCTGCGCAATAGCCGGGTGCTCTTTTGCCAGCTTATGGAATATACATTTCTCAGCCTCGCCAAAGGCAATCATCTTCTCCTTATTTCCTGAGGTCGCCATATCCTCATACAGCTCCTCATATCTCTCTAATATCTCATTCATAGTTATTCGGTTTTTACAACATAGCCGCTATCGGCAGGCAGTGGCAAGTTCAGCTCGAGCAATCTCTTGAGTTTTTTAAGGTCGGCCTCCTCGAAGGTTATAAACCCTTCCGCAAGCGATAGTTCACCATTCTCGATAGCTTTGTCGATAATTCCGTGCGCCATCGCCGGCAGCGAAGCATCATCCACCATCGAAAGATATCTGTTCAATATAGGAATAACAAGCACATCGCTCGCGCCGCCTATTATCGGCATCAAATCTTTGATAATTGAATAATTGGGAGAAACAATTCCAAGGTTCTTGATCCAGTTTTCCGCAGCGCCCAGCATAGGGATATTCCCAATCTTGCTACCCACAAAAGAGCCAATCAATGGTTGCATCCACTGGCTCACCACCGCCGCTAATATCTGACTGTTAGTATACATAGTTGTTTAGTTTTGTTGTTAATAGGGAAAGGCGCTCCCACTTGGGGAGCCAAACCTTTCCGCTTTAAGCCCCACTCACCTCACTCACGCACCTGTTGCAGGAGCAGCCGCAGGAGTTACTGTGACATTACCCCAACCCGGGCAGATACTTGCGTTTGGCACCACAAGTTTAGTCAAGCCCATAAGCTGTGCCACCTGTCCCTTGATGCACTCAACCGCCGCAGTGTTCACGCCGTTGTAAACAGCCTGCTGCAAGTTGATAGCATTCTGTTCGTCGCGGTTGCGGTCAATCTTCTTGTTCAGTCTTTCGTACACATCCGCAATCTTCTGGTCTGTGTAGATATTCGACTCCAACAGAGCAATCTTGCCGTCTTTAGCCGCGAGTTCCTGCATCATCGCCGCCTCATAGCGGCTGACGGGTGTGTCCTGTGGGTTAGGGCAACCGGCATTGTTGCGGCCAATGCCTCCCAGTAAGTTGCCGGCATTCACACCAAAAAACGACGCTGTGCCCAAGCCACCGAGCACGCTGTTCAGTGCACCTTGACCCTGTGATGTTACGCTGTGTTCGTAACCATCTGAACCTTTTACTTTCATAATAGTATAGTTTTTAATTGTTGTACTTGGCACCATTGCCAAGCACCGCAAAGTTCTATACTATCGTGTTCAGCGCAAAGCATCTCTCAACACCCACACAACGTCGTTGCAATAACTTCGCAACACCCTTGCAACAGAAGCGCAAAACAAAAAGCAAGCCTTGCATTTCGCAAACACTTGCCCACTTAGAAATTACTCAAAGAAAACTTTTATCATCACTTAAAAATTAGTAACTTCACCCAAGCAAAACCCCACAAGCGTGCTACAAGACTTGCTCCACACTTGCTCCAAAAAACAAGCCGAGTATAAACCAAAGTATATCAACAACTTAACCCCACCCTAAAGCGGCTTCCCAAGCCGAGGGTCGCGGGTTCGAGTCCCGTCTACCGCTCAAAAGACGTAACAAAACGAATATCAACACTTTAGGTGCTTAAAAACCATTAAAAGCGGCCCTAAAAAGATTGATATTCGTTTATTTTTTAACATATTTTAACGCAAAAATAGGCAAAAAAGTGCCAAATTGCGACAAAATACTTGCTCCATACTTGCTCCGACTGAAATAAATAATTATGGTTACAACTAAATTTTTTCTCGATTGTCGCAAGGGCAATGCCCCCTACCCACTTAAATTACGTCTCAACCTCAAAGGCAAAAGCACGTATTTAATGCTGAATATAAAACTAAACCCAGAACAATGGGATGGCGTTAAAGTAATCAATCACCCCCGGGCATCAGTAATTAACAATCAAATCGCGGCTCAAAAAGCTGATGTAGATATGCGGTTATACGAGTTGCGAAGGACAGGCGATTTACCCAACGACTTGTCGAGCATTAAAGCTATGCTCGAGGGCACACAAACACAAAACGATTTCTTCGCTTACTTTGAAAAGGCCACGCTAAGACGATCCGTAAAGACACAAGTTGTTTACCGCCGGGCGCGGGCTATAATAGAGAAATATGACAATCGTGCATCGTTTGAAAAAATAAACAAAGATTGGTTGTTCAGTTTTGATGCCTATATGGCCAAAACGATGAAACCTAATACGAGAAGCATCATAATGCGAACCCTACGAGCGGTATTCAATGACGCACTCGATGACGAAGTGATTACGAATTACCCTTTCCGCAAGTTTAAAATAAAGGAAGAGCCAACGCAAAAAAGATCGCTATCTCTAGAAGATCTAAAGATATTAAGAGACTACCCTGTTGAGGAGTATCAGGAAAGATATAAAGACCTATTCGTTCTTATGGTTCTTATGCGGGGTATCAATATCGGTGATTTATGTTTATTGAAAGAAGAGAATATCATCAATGGCAGAATTGAATACGTTAGACAAAAAACGCACAAGCCATATTCCATAAAAATAGAACCCAAGATAATGGAAATCATCAACCGGTATCGAGGCAAAGAGTACCTACTCAATCCTTGCGACAGTTACAAAAAGTACAATGATTTTATCGGGCACATTAATGATGGCTTAAAGAGGATTGGCTCAATCAACAGAGTCGGCCGAGGAGGTAAAAAGGTCATAACCCCACTATTCCCCGGCCTATCAACCTATTGGGCACGCCACACATTCGCCACTATAGCGCACGTCGAATGCGGAATACCAATCGATATGGTAGCCGACTTACTCGGTCACTCGAATGGAAATGAAGTGACCAACATATACATTCGTAAAAGTGAGAAAGCTATGGATGAAGCTGCTCGGAAAGTAATCGATGCGATTATGAGTTAGCCCCACCTTTCAGCTTTTTAATTCGTTCAATGCACATCTTAACCTCCCAGTGCGCCGTTTTGTCACTATATCTATTACGGATGAGGCACACGCTGCAACGTCTCATTTTCTGTGTGCAATCGGCGATCTCTTTATCGCTCAACCCCTCATCGCGTAAAGATATAATCAACGACGCTCTGGCATTTACACAGTCAGGTTCGTTTGAGTTAAACATTTTTTCCGCGGTCAATCCAAAGTCATCGAGCACAACCGCGAGAACTCGGTCATATACCTCTTTAGCATTCTTGTTCATACATTTAAAAAGTTAAGTTAATTATAAGCATATATAAGTATAGCACGACTACCAATAAGCCGCGCTATTAGATTGTATGTAATGTGATTACTTTTTCAATTTACGATATAGAACGAACAGCCCCACCGCGGTAAGAATAGACACAGCATAGAGCACTCCTGCGCCAACATCCATCTTAGTCTGCTGCCACTTGGTGAGTCTCTTCTCCACCTCCACGATAGTAATCAGTGTATCAATGCGCTCCACGTTGAGCGTATCCACCCTCAGCGCCTCCTTATACTCCACGCGCCATTTGGTGATATAGATCGTGTCATTAGCCTCGCGCACGAACACAGAGTCAAGAATATAGATAGAGTCGCGCTGAATATCCACCACGCGCTCTGTCTCGGTCTTAATCGTCTCCACCGGTACATACTGCACCGTGCGGCACGAAAACAGCGCACAGCAGGCAGTGACAACCACTGCCCAAAACAAAATGCGCAACAACATCTCCGATATGCGAATAAGCATTTTCATATTATAGCAACTCCCAACCTTTACAAACATCCCCCATCACTGCCGGCACACCATTCTCAAAGTGGCTCATTGCCGCCACAATATCGCACATTATCTTCTTGTTGCTTATCCTCGGGCAAGCATCAGCCGGCATCTCCACCTTCTGACACACGAAATTAAGATAATTCTCCGTGGGGTTCTCGCAAGGCGGTGCCCAACGATAAATCCATTCGCGTATAGTGCCAAGCCTGTGCACGCGATTGTAGTTTTGCAATGTTCTCAAGGCGGCCCTGTAGCCCCATTCAGGTGCAACGAAAGTAAAGAATGCCTTATCTTTCTGCACCTCGGCAAGCCCCTGCCATTTTGTATTATTCTTGCGAATATTCAATGGGTTGTTATTCTTCAGTCCTCTTGGCTTATTCATCTTCTCTCTTGTCATTGTCCTTAATCAATTCGATTATCTTCTCCGCATCCTTGTCGGTCACCGCGTCAATTATCTGCTTCACCACAGCCGGCATATCCCTTGCCGCACTCTTCATTTTGTGGTAATTCTCGAGCACGCTCTTGGCTTCGATGAGTACTACGCCCACAGCAACCACCACTGCGCAGTAAGGCATATTATACCACACGAAAGCAAGCCCAAGAACGTCTATAATCACACCAAAAAACAACAGCCTATAGTAGTCCACCACCTTGCTTATGGTTCTTCGCAGAATGTGGCTCTTGATTCTTTCTTTGCACTTCTTCGCCCGCTCCACACCGGTAGAGAGATCAATCAACACAGCAAGCAATATCGCCACTGCACATATGAATATCAGCGTCATTCCGTGTCCGATATCCTGCGTGATATTCAGGTGAAAGCTAAAATCACTCATAATTGTAATAATCCAACATTAAATATTCCTTCTCACACTCACTCTTGTATTTAGCATTATACTTTTTAGCGTGCCTCTTCGGTAAAGGCAACTTATCCAACCAAGTCTTTCCAAACATTTTACCCCAGCCAAGACTCCAATAATGCTCCTCAAGGCTTATCCTCACCCCACTGCAATATGGGTGATATTTAGTGCCTTCAACCCAACTATCAAGCATTATAAATTCATCACTGCATAGCTCAACCTTAAGCTGCTCAATCAAGAACTCAAACTCCTCAATATCCAGCTTGCACCAAAAGCACCTGTCAAGGTAAAGCTGAACATATATCGGCTCATCCTTTGTAGCACAAGCCTTCATCATTGCAAGCGTCTCAATGACATCTTCTTTGTAGATAGCTAACCCGTGACTAAATCTCCACTTGCCACCAACGTAGGCAACTTGCAGATTGAATAGCTTAACACCATCACTGAGCTGGTCGGCGATGGTTCTATCTTGACATTTTGACGTGGGATTAATCAGCCAAGCAAGAGGTTTTAACCACCACAGGAGCTTACCTCCTGTGGCTGAATTATGTGTTCCGTATATCATAATTATTTATACTATTTAAAACTCTACAACACCAATCTCAACAAATTCAATCTGTGTATCACCAACAGCCTCAATCTTAAAAGTAGTCACACCCATTGCCAAACCTTGATAGATAAACCTCTCGGGCTTATCAGCAACAAGAGTAGTTGACAAATTCTTTGCAGTTACCTTGAAATTACCCTTTGCAATAATGCTGAAGAAATAACCACCAAGCCACCCAGCATCCATTGTAGATGTTAGAGTCTGCCCACTTGTTAAAGAAAGTATATTATTGGCAACTGCTCCATTAGTAGCAAAATCACTAAAACCCTTTGCCGATTTTGCCACCTTTCCAACCAAGCCACAAATATCTGAAGATAGATAATCGCCAGCAATGCTATCAATATTCAGTTTAATGAGCTTGTCAACACTGGCAACAGGAACAGTCCAAGCAGCAACTTTTATACCAGCCATCTTATGAGCCTTAACATCCTCCTCGGTCAATGTAGAGTAGCTTGGATACCACCAAGTAGCATCACTCTCTCTGGACTTACCTGTAATTGAATTTGTAGTACCAACAATTTGTGTGCTGATATACCACAGAGGAGTCTTTTCCGATAGACTTCTCGCATAGTCCAACAACTCATTTGAGAATGATGTAAAACCAAAGTTACCCTCACCAAGAATACTCTTGCCAAGTTCATAGGCTTGAAGAACGTGCTCTTGTGTTGTTCCGCTTGTCTTGATTTCAGCTATTGGAAACACCCCGCTGTGCTTGCAAGTATTAAAGAACTCGGCAAGCGTTGGAATCTCGCGCCTGAACCTTACATCGGAGCTTTTTAGAACATAATTGTCGCGCAGCTCTTGCAGTGTCTTGTCGGCAACATTAATAGTATCTGCTATTGTGGAGTAGTCGCTCTTGTTCATCATTGTTCTGTTGATGCTTGCATCGTGCATCAGCACCAGCTCATTATCTTTTGTAGGACAAAAATCAGTCTCAACATATTTAAATCCACAATACCCGGCATATCTGTAAGCATCCAGCGAATTTTCGGGAATACCATTTTGTGCAATTCCTCTGTGAGCTATAAAATCAATACCAGTGCGAGCCTGTATCTGCCCCACATTTTCATTTGCCACATCACCTTTAATCTTGTAATCAAATGGGAACGATGCAATAACCCTGTCGGCAGCCCAATGCCTGATTGAACCAATAACCACATCGCCACTGCCTAAAGCCTTGCCATATATCTCGCCACGCAGCAATTTAGTCTCGGTGTTGAAGATAATCTTGATGGCAGATGATACTGTATTCGCCTTATAGTTCAGTGTTCGCCAATTAGCACAAACATTCTTTAAAATATAAGATGTTCCTTTTATAATGAGTACAGGGTCAGCACCAAAATCAATAGTAGTATTAACAGGGTCGATGGTTACAATATCATCTTTATTATTCAACGACTGTATCAATGTAACATCGCCACCAATATATTCATACTCTCCATTAATCACCTTATAATTGAATGGTGCACTAATATCACGGATTTTACCACCCACAATTAATCGAGTACTAAAAATCACAACCTCATTCTCAGCTAAAGCATAGTTGTAAATCTCGGTTCTAAAAGTGTGCTTCTCGGTGTTGAAAATTGTTTTAGTAGCAGATGAACCAGTTGAACATTCTAACGATATGTTTCTATGCCCATCTCCGTATTCGGATAATATATAGTTCTTTTTGCCTATTAATAGTACAGCATCTGAACCTAAATCAATAGTTCTTGCGGTAGCATCCACAATAGGTACACTACTTGAAGAGCAGATAAAGCGCACATCGTCATATCCTTCTGTTAAAAACTCTTTTGGAACAACTGTTGCATATAGTTCTACATTCTTATCTTGAAGCGTAACATAAGCGTTAGTGTCCGATGGGTCTAAAGCTGGATTATAAAGCACCGCTGCAAACAACAAACCAACGGTGTCGTCTTTTGTAACGACATAATAATTATATGCACCTTTAGCTGTAGAATAGCCAACACCCTCAGTTCTGTAACCGCTGGAGCCGGTAGCCCCCGTTGCATCGAGAGAGTTCACACCATCGTAGCTATATCTTAACTCCAACCCCTCGGGAATATCACCCTTAACACCCACAACAACCTTGTCTCCTTTTTGAGCAGGTATAGCTTTGATGGTTCTCACAGCAACTTGATTTGCCCCATTTTGTGGTGTACCATTAGCAGTAGGTAAAACAATATCTTTTTTAATACCTTGATTATCTAATGAATTTATAGCATCAGTAATATAATCTGCCACATCCTTGCTGCTATTTTTACCAGTATTAGCATACATCTTATCTAAGAAATTCCTTGTTTCTCCAACAAGACTACGCATATAATATAAAGTGTTAGTTCCAACAGGAATTGCACTGTTTACAAATTCTTCAACACCATAATCACTAGCAATATAATTAGGAGCAGTTTTAGTTACTATTGGATATTTCTCCTCCTCTAATAATGCGTAGTAAGCAATCTGACCTTTAAGATATTCTTTAATTTCAGCAGATGTTTTATTAGCTAAATTGCTATCATTAAGTCTAAATTGCCCTTTACTGTTTGTTGTTATACTTTTAAAACTAGTACCATAATATCCTCTAGCAGCAGTTGTTGTGTTGTAGTCGCTAGATATGACTCCTGAAAAAACGTAATCTGAACCTACACTGCCAGTTGTTAAATTAGTAGCAGTGGCACAATATCTGACAAACTCGCTATCTTTTGTAAATACCTCTCCTACATTATACCCACTAGTTTCTTGTGTAATAGTATAAGTGTCAGCATCAGCATTATAAGTTGATTTAATTGGGAACATTCTATATTCCATATACTCCGATGTAGGAAATAAAAAAACAAAACTGCCGTTGAATTTACCAACTATTGTTTTGGGCACATATGCAACTTTCTCTCCGCATACATATTTACACCAAGTCATTGTTTGTGGTGACCAAGTAAGCTCACCTAAATCAACTTTACCAATCCTTTTAATAAACTTGTTATTCTCAAGGTCTATAGTATCTTGGATATCAATTCCACTCGATGAAATACCAGCAAGTCCCCACTCACTCATTTGTGGTATTTCAGCAACACTCTCAATATATTCTTCATAATCGGTTTTTGCTCTATCACTCCAATGAAGATGAGCGCATAGCTTATCAAAAGTTGGTGTAGTAATTAAAAGATAACCTTTAATATGAGGGAGATAAGTACCATAAGTAGAATCTTTTTCAAGTTTTTGTAAATAAAGCTCACCGTTTGTAGTCATTGGATTAAGAGGTGTAAAATAAACCTCTACTCCATCATCACTCCACTTATCACCCTCACCATAACCAATAACATAACCATTGTTTTCTCCACTGCCAATTTTACAAGGTAGGCACTCAACAACAGCTTTATTATCAACAATATTATTAGGATTAAATTGATTAAAGCCAGTAGATTTAAGAGCTTTCGGTGTAGCAAAGTTAATACCTTGCGGAATAACGTCAATAATACTAAATATTTTATCACACTCTTCTTTAGTTGGTTCTTTACCGTTACCAAACATTTCTGTAAGGTCAATAAGCACCCAATTACGAATGTAGCAAGTCGCAGTATTACCGGTATTATAACGTATTCTTATTCTTGAATAATCAGTATCTGAAGTATAAGTGCAAACACCACTGCAATATTGCCATTCATTATTGCCATAAAATAAGCCAGCACTTGTACTACCAACAAGGAAGTTAATATAATTTCCATTAACATTATATATATCAGCACCGATATAATAGATATGATTTTTAATCTGTTTCACTTTAGAAACTATACCAGCATAAGTAATATCTGGATTAATACTTTCTATTATACAAGTCCCATCAACAACATTTGTTGCAGATACATCTGCGCTAAAAGTACCTTGTGCAAATGAACCATCTACAAGATTCTTAATAATGTTACCACCAATTTGTCTAATACTTGCAACACCATCGGTAATAGAGTTGCCGCCGCAAGTAGATCTCTTTAAGAAAGTGTCATTATCAAACTTACCTATTTTTGAATAAATTTCTCTTGCTTGTCCGACAATGGTGTCGCCATTAACAAGAGCTTGTTGAGCTTTTTCAGCATTAGTATTGATAGAATTAATATTATCTTGTAATTCGTTCTCCGCAGCTTGTGCACGAGTAGTTTCAGCTTCAATCAACGTAGGAACATTATCCAACGCTTGCTTATCTGCGGCACTCATTACACCAGCCATATCCGAGGTCGCCGCGTCTAAAAGTGCCAACGGACGCGGAGTTCCATCGGAAGCCCCATACAACATAAGTATGGTCGTCTCCTCTTCTCGAAGAAATTCCAAATTGTTTCTAAAACGGTCCAACTCTTTCTGCACTTCCGCAAGTTCTTCCTTTGATGCGAGAACTTTTAGCGAATCCAATTCAAACGTAAAAGGACTTCCATTATTATCGGTAACGACCCAATCGCCCTTATCCGCTTTGTACAAAATACCTTTAGTCTTGTCTGTGTCATCAAGCACAAAGGCAAACCACCCCAATTGAGGTCTACTGTAGGCTTCTTTCAGCTCCTCGACAGAATTAAACAAACCTTTCGCTACGCCCTTAATATGTGGTGCGTCAAGGTAGCCCTCAACCTTCAAGTCTCCCGCAACGCACGCCCTACCTCGAATATCCGCATCACGTCCAATCACGGCATTTCTGTCAACTGCCAAATCGCCTTTTACATTTTCAGTTATAAAACCTTTTGATTCTTTCATTTAAGCAAACCATTAGAAATTTCAAACAAAGCATTCGCCTTATCCACCATACCCATATTCACTGCCGCCAACCCTGCGACCTTGTAAACCACACTCTTGTAGCATCTCTCACAGATATTTATTCCCTCTTCCTTTATTTTTGAAACAGGGAGATACACAGCCATATCAACATAAACGCCCTCTCCTTCAGCACACGAAAAGAACTCAAGCACTCTACCCACAGATCGCATCACAATAGCGCATACAGGTTTCTGTGTATTGCCCCTTACACCGGCAAATCTCGATTTCTGCAACGCGTATAAGGGATCATCCGGGAGGATAGCACTATATACCGGTCTCTCCCAATCACTCATCTTGAAGCCAATAAGGCGGTGAAAGTCATTCGGTAGAATAGTCCATCCCGGACCCTTACCTTCCTCCTTTTCCCACGCGATAGACTCCGCGAACATTACCTCATCATCAGAGATATTTCCCGGTTCCAACATATATATAGGCGCACGCGAGTGAATATCATTCACCGCCTCCTCAATCTTTGAACAGATAATCTCGTCCAACGATAATGTATCAATATCCATTAAGTTGTCACTCACCCGATTCTCATCAAGCGCAATGCGCACCGCCTCTTTTATGTCTCCAAGATTATAAAACATTACTCACCTATGATAAATTGAACACCATTAGCCTTACCGGCCTGCATAATCGCATCCTGAGTACGCAACTTTGTCCAGCTTATTTTAAACTTCTCCATTAGGTACTCCTTCGCGTCGTCAATCGAAGCCACTTTTACCTCATAGAGTTTCACTTTTGTTTCAGCTTTTTTATCTGCCAACGCCCCTGCCTTGTCGCCCGGTTCCTCATACACTGCCATAAGCATAATTTTGCCACTCTTGAACAGAGCTGAATTTTCAATCACACTCTGTGCAATCTTGTCGCTTGTGGTGAATTTAGCGGGTGAGATACCATATCCGGAAAGAGTTCCGCCGGTAAATTTCACACTCATAGCTGATTTTCCAAAAGGAATAAGAGCGTGCCACTCAATCAATCCTTTTACACCGTATGTTTTTTTCGCCATATAAATACACTTTTAAAAATAGACGAGGGACTTAAATCAGCCCCTCGTCCTCAAATTACCGTTAGGCTGCTGCGTAAACAACGCCGTTGTACTCACTGAACTTACCGTCCTTGTACTGCCACATCTCACCGGCAACCGCCTTAGCGTTGATGCCCGGGCAATCTTTCAAGAGGTAATACACCTTGCCATCCACAAGGTCAGTCTCTGTTGGAGCTGCCTCGCTATCCCAAGTAGTGTAAACTACAGCGCCGGCATTTGCGCCCTCGCCCTCGCCATCGATCCAAATGTGGCAAGAACCCTTTAAGCCAAGGCCGTCCCAAACAAGCACACCCTTTCGTGTAGCCTCCTGTCCCTCAACGCGGTCGTTGAATGAGTGCTCACTCGCGTATGTATAGTGAACGAGTCTGTCCTCACCGATAAGTGCAGCGCTGTTGCTCCATCCAAGTTTGTCGAGAGCTGGCTCACGCTTAATCTGAATGTCACCATAGATAGTATGGATGTTTGTCACCTCCCAACCTACAGGGTTAGTCTTTACTGACATAATCACATTAGGATAGTTTTTGAAGTCGAGTGTCTGAATATTCTCCACAAAGTTGTTACCTCCGAGCAACAAGGCTGTTGAGGGCACATCCTCACCTGTATAGAACATCTTCGCAAGTGCGATAAGCTGCTTGATAGTCCACTCACCACGGTGCTGCAATACGCGCTTGAACTGCCATTTGATACCCTCGGTAAAGTAAATATCCTGTTTACCCATCTTAGGCACGTCAATCGACATCTTACCCTTACGTCCGCCCCAAAGTGTTCTGTTGCCACGCACCTTGAAGTTATGGATAGCAGCTTCTGCAATCACAGCTTGGTTGAAAGGAATCTGTTTTTTCTGCGCGTCGAAATAGTCGCTTACTACCTGATTGAGACCACGTTTCTGCAAATAAAGGTCAGTACCCTGTGGAACAATCAAATCGGGGTCAACCTCCTTTTGGGTCTCGTAGAGAGCATTTGCGAGAATAACACACTCTGTACCGGCAGGGATAGCAGGAACTTTGCTATACTCATCAGTAGGAGCAGCCTTTGTGCCATTTACCGCGCGCACGATTGGATGATTAGATGTCGTGTCGTGACCGGTCACAAACAACATCAACTCCTGTCCGGGAGTAGGGTTACCCTTCTCGTCGTAGCCGTCAACGCCCTTAACGAGCACAGTAGTGTGTGGGCGCAATAACTCCTGATCCTCAGGTGAAAGTTGCAATGTTGTTTGGAAAGCGCCACCATCTATAGACGCAATAGTTGTAACGCTTGAACGTGCCTCGTCAAGCATATAATGCTTAATCACGGGACTCTTTACTGGCACCTTCTTCGCCTTGAGCATAAGACTCATAAGCGGAGTTTCCTCACTCTTGAACTTAAAAAGCTGTTCGTCAATATCGGGAACAATCAAGTTACCCGCACCAACACCGCCTGTAGCGCTCGCAACCTGCGACACAGTAGCCGCCTTACCGGGCACCTGAGTATCAAGACCAACACTACCGGGGGCAGCATCTGTTGCACCCTTTACCAACTGCATCTGCTCGCCAGACGCCATCTCTAATCTGTCATTTTGTTCTACCATTTTTTTTATAATATTTAAGGTTAAACTTATCTTGCTTCTGCTGCAAGGTCAAATATGCTTTGTGGTGCTCTCTGCGATGTCGCTATTCTTCCGCTGCCGCCAAGTCTTGCAGTACCATCACCGCCCGAAGCCTTTCTCAACTTTTCGTCAATCTTCGCATTTCGGCCTCGAACCTCGCCCTCGATAGCTGCCGTCTCCACGTCAGTGTCATACGCAAGAGCCTTCATCGCGATTTGCACATCCTTCGGATTCACAACTCCCATAATTGCATCGCGTCCAATTCGCATCAGCCACTCCACCGCCTCGTCAATCTTCGCGTCATCACCCTCGATAGCCGCAATATCCTCCATTGACTTTGCGAGGTTAGCCTTGTACTCCTCTTCAAGCTCTCTCGATTTAGCCACACGCGCCAAATATTCTTTGTTAGCCTCCGCCACCTCATCAAGTTTCGCAGGGTCATCAATCATCTCTTTCAGACCATCAGTACCGTATGCTCGTACCAATTCAACCATCGGGTCACCACCCTTTTTCCAAGCCATCAAGAACTCAGCCGAGCGAGGGTTGCCGGTGAACATATCCACAAAAGATTTCTCTCTCTCGCGCATCGATGACAACTCTTCGTCTAATTCGTCTAAATCGTCCGAAATACGACCGTACAAAACCTCTTCATCCTCGAAATTGCTCTCTGGATATTTTGCCTGCATTCGCTCGAGCATTTTATCCTTACGGCTCATAACTTGCTTATTACCAATATTTTCCATCTATAAACAAAGATTTACAATTACTCTAGTGCGAAAATAAGAGGTAACAGCCTAGCGGTAACTTTATCCGTTTAAAGAGGCCGATTGTAACTTTGTAGTACGCAACTTCGTGATTATGAAAAGACAAGGCAGTAAATTTCCTCTTGAGACCGAGCGTAACCGCAGTCTCCTTAAATCTTTTCGCGAGCTTTTTCCACTCTGCGACAGCCTCGATCTCTCCTTTTATCAGCGCATTGCCGACAGTCCCACTGAGCGCTTTTGGGTTACCGAAGAACGCGCAACCCTTGTCGTGTTGGCAATGCTCAAAGGCGCACATCTCAGCAATATGCTAGGCACGAAAGCCGAGATGTACGAAGAGATTTACCACCGCTATCTCGAGCTACGCAAACAACGCCCCGGGCAACCGGTCTCGCTGCTTGTGGGTGAGATCGTCAATCAGCCGGCACCGAGATTTTATATGGCCGCGAAGAGCGTACGCGAAATCATTTACAGGCTAAAACGAAAATGCTACGAGGAGACGAAAAAGAGATTAAGACACCAGTTAGGCTAATACTCGAGGAAAACAACCGCCGAAACGACGCTATTCGCGCGCCCTTCAACCCCATAACCGGTGAGGGCTCGCTCGGTCAACGTAAGCGTGTTGAAATCCCTGACTTTCCATTGCCTGTACAGCATCTGCCGGTAGAGATGATGAAGATACCTTTAGTAAAACAAATCCTCAACCACGGCAGCCTAGACTCATTCCTCCAGTCATTAGACGTCAGCGAATATGACTATGACGACGCAAGGCTCAAAACCATTGAGCAATTTGTACGCTTGCGCTGCCGCTACGACTTTCCTTTTTGGGCGGCATTCTACGTCTACATCAAAGCCAAAGGCGGTGGAGCAGACATACTCTTCCGTCTCAATCGTCCGCAGCGTAGACTCATCGGCAGTTTCGAGGACGACCGCAAAGCCGGCAAGCCCATCCGTATCATCGTGCTCAAAGCCCGACAATGGGGCGGTTCCACCGGCACTCAGGTATATATGGCGTGGTTGCAACTCGTCCATCGCATAGGTCTCAACTCACTCATCGTGGGCCACGTTCTTGCGGCAGCCTATGAAGTGCGCGATATGTTCGATAAGATGATTGCCGAATACCCGGTGGAAATGCTACACAAACTCGGTGAGACATACTCCAGCAACGAGCCAAAGATTGTCGGTGTCGGCAACGGAGGTAACATCCATCGCATACCACAGCGAAATTGCAAAATCAAAATAGGTACAGCCGAGAAACCCGACTCCGCCCGTGGAGGCGACTACAATCTAGTACACCTCACCGAGGTAGGCCTGTGGAAAAAAACCGATGGCCGAAGCCCCGAGGATATTGTACGTTCAGCCTGCTCCGGTATTCTCTACCGTCCCTACACAATGATAGTCTACGAGTCCACCGCCAACGGCACAGGCAATTTCTTCCATAATGAATACCAAGCCGCAAAAGACGGCAGCTCGCAATTCAAACCCCTGTTTATCTCTTGGTACGAGATTGAACAATACAGCCTCGCCATCAACGATGTAGAAGCCTTTGCCAGCAAACTATACAAGAATCGCGAGAATACCAACGTCAACAACAAGCGCGAGGAGAGTGGCAAATACCTATGGTGGCTGTGGGAACGAGGCGCAACCCTCGAAGCCATCAACTGGTACATACAAGAGCGTTCAAAGTACAACGACCACGGTGATATGGCCTCGGAGTACCCGAGCGATGATATAGAAGCCTTTGTACACTCCGGGGCAAAGGTCTTTGACAAATACAAAGTCGAAGAGCTTAAGAAATCCTGTCGTCCGCCAAAAGAGATCGGCGACGTCATCGGCAAGGAACGCAAAGGCGAGAACGCGCTCAAAAACATCCGTTTCACAGCCGACAACACCGGCGAACTATGGATATGGCAACACCCCGAAAAAGACCCCAATGAGCGCGTGCTAAATCGCTATCTTACCATTGTCGATATTGGTGGGCGTAGCAGCAAAGCCGACTACTCCGTCATCCTTGTCCTCGACCGTTTCTTTATGATGGATGGCGGCAAGCCTTCAGTAGTTGCTCAGTGGTACGGGCATATCGATATGGACATCCTAGCGTGGAAAGCAGTACAGGTAGCCACCTATTACGATAACGCTCTTTTAGTAATCGAATCTAATACCCTCGAGACCCACGACCGAGAGCGCAATATCGAGGGCGACCAATCCGGCTATATCCTTAACCAAATAAGCGGAGTGTATGACAACCTGTATGCGCGCAAACAAAATGCGGCAGATATAATAGAACCCGCGCCAAAGAAATACGGTTTTCACACCAACGTCGCAACCAAGCCAATGATTATCTCCAATCTCATCGAGATAGTCCGTGAAGGGCTGTACACCGAGCGCGACGTGCGCTGCCTTGATGAATACCTAACCTACGAAAAGAAACAAAACGGTAGTTACGGCGCTATCATCGGCAAGCACGACGACCTCTTAATGACACGCGCTATCGGTCTACACATCAGCTACAACGAGATGGAATTACCTCGAGTAGTCAAGATAAGCCACACAGCGCTACGACCTCGCCGCGCTATCTCAGCAGCAACCATATAAAAAAAGCGTGACAATTTGTCACGCTTTCATCTTATCAAGCCGCCAGCAACTGCTGTGCTCTGTTCACTGCCATCATATCAGCTCCTTGCTGTACCTGTGCCATAAGCTCGGGCGGTAATCCCTGCGGCATCTGTCCGTTCTGCACTGCCTGCTGTTGATTGCGTATACTCTGCAACAACTCATCCGCAAATGGGAAACTACCACTCTCAAGCAACTGCTCCACATTGATGGCCTTCGCTTTAAACAGCTCCATAAGCAGCTCGTTTGCGCGTTCACGGAAAACCGGCGTCATATTACTCTCCACGATAGACAGGTCAAACTCAACATCCCTAATCTTCTCAGGGTCGTATACGACCTCAGCCTTCCTACCCGCAATGTTAAATATCTTTTTGCGGTCATACGACTGCTGGATATTCTTCACATCCTTATATGCAGCGTCAATAACGAACTCGCTGTATGTCTCAAACAGGTCAAGTAGCGATGTCGAAGCATTTTGCGCCTGCTGTGCATATAACGATGCGCTCATACCGCTGTAACCCTGTTTACCTTGAAGGGCACCATTCACGCCACTAATATCCTCAAACAACTTTAACTGCAAGTTAAGCAACTCGGTAATGCCTATATTCGTCGAGTTGTTACTTATCTGCTGTGGCAGAGGCACACCCGCTTTAGCCTTTATCGCTATCACGCCGTCAAATCTAGCCCAATTCTCCGCAATATCCTCCAAACTCGTACCGTCAGGCAAACACTCCTCGGGGAACAGCAATACACCCTTCGCGCTCGCGCGCATTATCCAATCATATAAGGTAATCAATCGGTTCGTGTATCTCTGCTGGTCAATCACATCCGCCACAAAAGAATGTATCTCACCGTCTATAAAAGGATACATCTTGAACACATAAGGGTGGCTCTTATGCTCGTATGGAGTCTCGCCCTCTTCAAGAATATCACCAAATGGTGTCAAGTAATACCTATACCAAAAGCTATCGTAAAACCACTCAGGCACAATCTCCGGCACGTCCTCATCAGGCATACCAACCTCACGCGCCTGTCGGTGTCTCTCAGCATTCTCTCTCACCACCAACTCCTCATAGTCCTCAATGTCAATCTTGTAAAGTTCGCCCGTATTGTAATCACGGCAACGAATCCTCGGTTTACTCTCCAGCTTCCACACCTCTATAACACGGCATTTCGATAGGTCCGTAGGGAATAGAAAACTATCATTTCTCGGTTTCGTATATCCAAAGTCAGAATAATTATTTATCACGAGCTCCTTATCTCTTGCCATACGGTAAATATCCGTCAACCTTGCGTAGTCTCCCGGCGAATGTGCGAACTGCCCGCACAAATCTTCAAAACTAACATCGTGTATCTCGCCAATGAACGACACATCCCACGTGCGAAAGTCCTTCATATTGTTATCCACAAAGAAACAGCTCGGGTCAACAGGATCAGTCCAACAATCCGACTTGTCACGTTTACTATTCCACCCAAACCATTTCTTGTGTGCAATGAGACCACTAATCAAAAACTCCTCCATACCTCGCGCATACAATCCCTGCAGCATATTCAACTGACCATTATACTGCAACATCGCGCTCATTGTTTCTCCAAGTTGTTGTTCATCGCGGTCACGCGCCACACACAACGGCTCTTTCGTCTGCATTCGGTATGCACCAAGCATATTCCTAAGCAACCTGCGTATAAGGTTATTCTTTAGTGGAATGTTACCCTGTTCAAGGATATACTGCTCCTCGGTCATCGTCTTGCCGTCAACCGTCACAATATCCTTCCACTGGTCGCCATACGCATATCTCTTGTTTCTCTCCCTGTCGCGCCTGAAC
This sequence comes from Bacteroidaceae bacterium, assembly GCA_017647725.1. Classification (GTDB taxonomy): domain Bacteria; phylum Bacteroidota; class Bacteroidia; order Bacteroidales; family Bacteroidaceae; genus HGM04593. Next base: position 12,471 of record JAGCKB010000176.1, on the reverse strand, counting down.
TTGTCCATATTCGTCCAATGCACCTGCGCCTCCATCAGAATATCCATCGCGCGTCCTTCTCGGCTCTTAGCCCTCTTCACTGTGTCCAGCTCAGCATTCTGCTTAAACACTGCGCGACTCTTCGGAATAAGTCTTTTTCTCTCCATCGTAAATAAATATTATCTACGCGAAGATATACCCCTTGTCCATTACAAAACTTTTATCCGTTTTATCTGTTTAAAAAGAGAGAGCACCTTTCGGTGCCCCCTCTTTCCGTCACTCCTCGGGTAGCAATTTATCAACCTCGGTCAACATTTCCTGTTTTAGCTTCCTTATTTCAGTCTCAATCTCCTTCTTTTCAGTATCACTGAGGGGGTAACTTTTGATGATTGAATTAAGCTCACTAACCTTACCGCTATACTTTTTAACCGTCCAATACATCTCCATCTCGGGCGCGTTAATCATTTCCTCATACGCGCCTTCATATTCGGTCTTTCCTTTCATAATCTGCTTCCTATAACCATTCAGCAGATATTCAAACTCCTCCAAACCGTCAACCAAGTCAAAATATTCCTCGTTCAAATGTCGGTCTGCGGTTTTCTCATCCTCACTTTGGTAGAAACTGCTCACAACGGGAACATTCTTCCACTCACGCATTTCATCATCCCAAATCATAGAGAACGTCTTATAAGTCTTATTCAGCGTCTTGCCTACACCGCCCAAGTAACTCTCGACAGTATGTTCAATCCAAGCAGGATTCCAGTCCAAAAGACCGCCACTCTTCACATCGTCACCGCCACCGAGCTCATTCAGCCACTTAGTCGCAGCAACAAGAGTGCTGTTTGTACCCTTATACGCCTTAGTCCATTCCGGCGCGCGTTTGTTGAACGGATTATCCCTGTAAATAGGCTTGCCAAAGTAATCAGTGTTTCTCCATATTTGCACAATAGGTTGCACAATCGTCGGTGTAAAGTTTATAACCGCATCACCGCCATTACCTGTAAAGTCAAGAGGCAATAACTCGGCAAATCCCTTCGCCGCGCTGGCAATAGCATCTTCAGCCTCCTGTTTACCGGCAAGCACTGAATATGCAGCCTCACCCATACCATAGAAAGGTCTAAGTTCGTGCGGTAGCGGTATCGTGATAAAACCACCGCCAACCCACAACACTATATTGTTTCTTCTCACCCATTCAGGTAAGTTCCAATATGCGTCTTTGTCATCATCGTCACCAAACATCGCCAACATAGCGTTATTAATTATAGGCAGCATAAAACCTATCGTTCCAGTCAAGCCCAGCGCCGCCGACATTTTGCCCGGGTTGTTATACGCCAATTTGCCAAAGTTCGCAGCACTCTGCACCGTTGCATTAAAGAAGATATAGGCAAAGTTCACATATCTAGCACGCATACCACCGCTACCCTTCTTGTTGAAGTTTACGGTAATCTCCTTCGCATCCCAAACACTCCGGGCAATACTCCTACCCATTTGACGCGAGGTCATATACACATTGAAACGTGTCACATCCTCCGCGCTGCGGTTCAAAAACTCAACGCCGCTGCCCAAAAACTTAACGCCCTTCCTAAAACCTCGCCAAGCTCTCTCGGGTATTCCAACGTCATTCTTACTCTCTTCGACAAGGCGGTTGATTTTCTTCTTGTAATCATCAACAGTGTTCACCTGTGTAAATCCAGTCTCGCCACCATTGAGCATAAACTCGTTGAAATATCTCTCAACCTCATTATTCATATTGAGCGTACCATTTTGGAACTTACGGATTAGCTTCGGCAGCTTGAGCTTCACCAATGCACCGGTTATGTTCTTTGTGTACTGTCTCACATACGCGCCATTCTCCTTCGCTGCAACCGCTGTTCCCGCCCAAATAACATCTCGCGTAAGGTTGGTAATGATAAATGCCGGGTTCTGCGACGTAAACATACGTGCCATAAAGTTCTTCACCTCCAGCGCGCGTTTGTATGCTTTGTTGCCAGACGCGTCAGGGTTTGTCAATCCATTCAGTGCCTGTGCCGCGCGTGGGTTTCCGTTAATATATATGCAATACTCCTTTCCGTTGCGTTTAACCCTTACCACGTGCTCCTGTCCTTCCGCCTTTGTAGCGTGGAGACCAATCTTTAAACCCGCACGTTTGCGTGTTGCTGTACCCTCGCGCTCCGCAGCAAGCATCTTATCCTCAAAATCCTCGAGAATCTTCACAACCTGCTCAGGTGTTGCATCCTCCGGGATAGTAGGAGTATACGGCTCCCACTCCTTCGTAGCGTTATTCAGCACATACCACTGTTCGCTAACCGTCACAAGGCTTGTCGGGTTGTTCATCACAAAGTTCATAAACTTCTGCTTCATCAGGTTTCTGTTACCCTGCACAATCGCACTCGTCGCCATATGAGCAATGGTTGCCAGCGGGTCATCCGCAAGGCTCGTTCTTCCGTGCATTGTCTTTAAGGTAGGCGAAAGCATCGGCTTATTGCTTGTCAAGTACTCATACTCATTTGCCGCGACATTCTCATCCCAGCCGCGCAAAGGAATATAAAAATCAAACATCCTACTCACGCTGTCGTAAGTCGCGCGGTCAATCAAGCCGCAGACAAAATTATTCTTCAAGCTCTCCTTTGTAGCACTGTTGATAGCCTTCCACAACGGTTTTGTGTCGTGCGCTCTTTCAAACTCGTCAACCATCTTCTGTGCCGCTTTCTCAGCCTCCTTTGCGTTCGCCGTCTCAGTCAGCGCTGTCAATCCCGAATAGTCGCGCTTTGCAAACATCTTTACATATAGCTCAGTGCGTTCCTCAAGCGCCTCTCTCCAAGCCGCCTTTTCCGCTACCTTAGCCTCGTAATCCGGTTCACCCTCTTTCGGCAATACCGGCTCAGTGCCCATATCCTTGCGCGCTGCCTCCTCAGCCTGCTTACGTCGCATATACTCGTTACGCTCAATACCGTGTTTTGCGTGCAAGTATCGCACAACATCCACATATTCAACGCCCGCTCCAATCAATTCGCGCACCTCCTCCATCAACGGAGCAAAGTAGTCACGCATATACACCTCGGTCTGCGCTTGGTTAGTAGAACTCATACGATTCTCCGCCATATACGCATTCTCGTTATCGGCGATCACATTTCCCGTTTCAGCCTGAACAGCATCTTGCAAAACCTTCAATGCAAACATACTATCCTGATAAGCCTCCAACGCCCTGCCAACAACATTCTCGGTAATCGTCACGCTGCCACTCTTATTTGGTCTGCGCACCCTGCGGTTATACTCCTCACGTGCCGAGCCCGGCATACCCGGTTCACCCGCACGGAAACGGATACCACTCTCATCCTCCGCAGCCTCGCTATCCTCCGGCAACGCTTCTGCATAGTTACCCACACCAAGCTCATACTGCTTGGCAACATCCTCAGCCAAGCCAAAAACATTGTCAAGATTGCCGTCGAGCGCCATATTTCTGTAGCTCCTCCACAGAATGTATCGCAGCTCATTGTCACCCAAAGGCTCATCAAGAGTAATACCCACCTTCGCAAGCATCTTCATAAAGAAGCTCTTGATATTGCTCCACAACGACGGGTTAACCCTCTCAAAGTTCGTATTCTCTGCAAGGCTTGCAAGATACTCCTCCGTCGCAGTGTGGAAATCCCAACCATTCCTTTTCGCAAGCTCGGTAATCTCCGCACGAATCTCCGGTGTCACATTACGGAACACATTGTCAAGGAAAGCATCAAAACTATTTCCAAACAATCTTCTCAACCCATAATGCGCCACTGCCTCGTGCAGCACAGTCTCGGTAATATCAGTTGTGCTGCCGTGGTTAGACACAACAACCGTAATCTTTCCCGTCCTTGAATCGAACCAACCCTTTGACGCAGCCTTCTTGCCCGTCAAGCCCTTAGCGCTCTCCAGCACCTCAACATTGTCAAGGTTCAGCTTCTCAGCCACCCCTCGAGCCTTCTCAGCCATTCTCCTGCGCTGTCGAGCGACAAACTCACGCTGACGCTTGCCATAGTAACGTGGCTTGCCAAGCACCTTTGAATACGGGTCACTCTCCATCACCACCTCGCGGTCAGTAAGTGAGCCTTCACCCTTGCGGAGCATTGTTCTATTCTTCTTGCCGTAGCGCTCAATTACCTCCTTGCGGGAGATACCCATCACTGACTGAATGGCGTCTATTTGGTCTTCTGTGAGTCCTCCTGTTGCTGTTGCTCCTGTTCCTTCTGTTTCTGCAGTTTTCTTTTGATTTGCTGTGTTGTTATACATGCCCCTATCTCGGACAACTTCTCCAACAGAGCTTTGTGTTCCTTGTCTTCCATTGTTGATATAATCTATTAAAGGTTGAATAATTTCCATCTGTCTCTGCGCACCTTCTGCAGTAGAGCCAAACAGTTTGGACAGCGTTTCAGCGCCCCAATTATCAAGAATGTGCATCGCTTGTACGCCATAGGCCAAACTCTCCTCCGGATATTCTTCTATCTCATATCCAATCTTATCCAAAAGGGCCTCAAACGCCTCTTTCTTTTTCCCTTGCGCAAAAGAATAGAACTCGTCCATCATTTCTGGCGTAAGACCAAGGAAATCAATCGCCGCATGCGTATCTTCGTGCCAACAAATAGAATATACCGACTCCTTGTCTTGTGAGGGAACAAGCAAATATATAATCTTTTTGTCGGTGTGGTACACGGCAGCGACACTTTTTTTCATCCTTTCCTTTAGTTCTTCTATTTCTTCGGTCGCAAACCCTTCTTCAGCAAGCTCCGCTTCCATATTATTGGGATCAATCTCAACAACCGGAACACCGCCCTTATGTGTCTTATTAAACTCCTCGGCTTGCTTGTTCACCCCGCGGAACAACACCCCATCCTCAGCGTTCTCATCAGTGACCTTGGTTTCACTCTCTTTCGGGCGAATCTTGTAGAAACTGCCTCTGTTTTCAGCCCTGCGTTCCTTTATATAGGTAGAAACCAAGTCGCCCCGCTCCATCTCTTTAGCCTCATTCTCCTCACGGTATTTCTGCGTCAGTTCCTCTTGAAACTCTTTAAGGTTGTCAATCTTCGCTTCAATAGCTGCGATGGCACTCTGCGCCTGCTGAGTTTGGCTTATAATGTCATCAACATTCACGCCCTTCTTGAGGAGGTTCTGCTTCTCAGCCTCGAGTTCGTTTTCTATATTCGGCAGCAGCGCCTCTTCTTGCTCGGCTCTCTGCGCCCAATATGCGTCTCCCTTTTTTGCCCATTCTCTATACATTTTGATAGAGCCCTTTTGGCTTTCTAGCTTTTCCACCAGTTTGTTATACGCCTCATACTTGCGCATAACAAAAGACAGGTCAGCCTCTATCTGCGTTTTCTCCTGTTGCAGTTTCGCCCTCTCCTGTATGGTCACAATCTCGGCACGCACAGCAGGGTCAGTAATCAAGGCTGTTTTCAATTCCGCGGTGTCAATGTCGCTCACGTCCAAGCTCTCTGCACCGCTCTTCATAGCCTCATTATACAAGCCCTGCTTCAGCTGTAGTCTTTGCAACATAAACACATCTACACTATCATTGGTCAGCATATAGTTGATACGTATATTCTCCCATCTGTTGCCTTGTCTCCAGCCGCGTCCCTCAATCTGTCGCAACTGTGTAAAGTTCCAAGGCAGTGAAAGTATATACATATCAGTCGTGTTACCCTGCAAGTTCAAACCCTCCTTGATGGCTGGGCTACCAATAACAACCTTAACCTCGCCATCGTTGAAGGCCGACTGAATATTCACGCGCTCGTTGTTCGATGTCGCACCGGTGATTATACGCACCTCACTAGGCTTTAAACCACTCTCCTTTACAAGATAATCGCGTATCAGAGGAAAATACTCCACGCCAACCTCAGAATAAATAATCTGTCCGGCATCGGGTCTATCCTTGATATTCTGTTCAATCATCTTGATAGTAGCATCAATCTTTGGCGAGTTCTTTACAAACTCCTTGTGATTTTTAGGCAGCGTGCCAAGCAATGATGTAGCATAGGGCGAGAACGCCGCAGCTCTTGCGTGAGTAATACCCTGCAACACAGTATCGTTATCACTCAATAACTCTTGTGCGGCAGCCATAGCCTCGGCTGTCAAATCGTTCTGCGCAATCTTATACTCCTTATTAAGTCTTTCAGGTCTCACAAGTTCGGGATTGTCCTCCTCTCCCTTGATGTCTATAAACTCACTAAGCAACTGCTGGAACAAGCCATTATTCCTGAATCTGCGCACATTTGTTTTCTGCGTCGGTCTGCCGTTAGCACCAATCTCCAGTTCATTGTCAGCCTCCATAAAGGTAGCAAAGAACTGGTCTACATTAAAGAAGCCCTTGCGTTCAAGCATATCATTCGCCACCAAAGAAAGTATTGAATAATATTCAAGCGGTTTGTTGGTAAAGGGTGTAGCACTGAGCAACAATACATTTCTACCATTGTTTTCCTCTTGGATGTATTGTGCAGCAAGCCACGTTTTAAGGCCTAAATCCGAAGTTCTTTGGCTTTGGCTTCTGAAATCCGACGCAACAGATTTGTCAAGTCTCACTTTACTTACAATATGGTTGGCATTGTGCACCTCGTCAACCGTCAGCCAGTCAAAGCCAAAATCCTCAAACATATACGATTGCTTTGCGCCGCGCTTCATTTTACCCTTCAGTTCATTCTTCTTCTCAATCTCCTTCTGTACATCGCGTTCGCTTTGATGCTTATTCAAATCTTCAGTGATATAAGAGAACTTTGCTGCCAAGTGGTTGTAAGTATAATCGCTAAACGACATCGCCTTAAGGCCCTCGTATGTAACTATGGTAAATTCACCGGGGTTAACTTTGAAATTTGTCAAATCATACCCCGTACCAAGATTGCCAAGAGTATTAACCGTAGCATTAGGCAACACCTCGCCAATAGTCTCCACCCATTGTTTCAGAATGTTGTCATTTGGCACCACAATTAAAGGCTTTTCAGCAAAACCTCTTGTCATCGCCTCGTGCATAGCAAGTATACCCGAAAGAGTCTTACCAAAACCAACCTCGTGCGCCAAAACACCGACACCCTTGACCGTCATACGGCCAATACCGGCGAGCTGCACGCTTGTCAGTTTCAATGGCTTGCCTTTGAAATCCTTGTTTATGGTAGAGAACATCGGCACTTTAGAATAATCGGGTCTATATGTCGAGTTATATTCCCTGTTGAATGCCGCTACAACCTGCCTCTTAGCATTATCAGAAAGTTCTTCATAAAGGAACTTGTTGAACAAATCGTTAGCAACTCTCTTTCTGCGCTCTCTTATAAGCGCGTTTCTCTGCTTGTCAGTGCCGTGCACCTGTTCGTTGTTGACATAGCCCACAACCTCCCAAGGCGAACTGTTGCCAAAAGCCTGTCGTGGCAACTTGTGGCAAAACTCCACAAACATATCCTTGAGAGAAACCCTGCCGCCCTCTGTCAACACATTCAAGTTCTTTACAAACGTAGTGTTTGGCGAAATGGTTATCTCCTCCAGACTCTTCTGCTTCGGCATAACACTCTCGAGCAATGCTTTCTGTTTCTCATACTGCTCAGCACCGTAGTTCTCTACAATGTAGTTCTTTTCCTGTTCCAGCTGTGCTAGTTTGCTGTATATATCACCCTCAGCATAGTAGAAATCGTGTATAGCTTGGCCACCGATGTAGTTTGCAAACCTCTTGTGCTTGGCCGGATTACTCAATGCGCCCTCATAATCGGTATCTGCAAACGCCTCAACCTCACCATCGCTAAACTCGTGCGTGAATTGCAGCGCTGTAGGTAGCGTTTCCACACCCCTGTTCAGTTCCACTTTATATTTACCGGGCTTGCCACTTGGCTTTGTGGCGGGTTTATTGTCGGCTTTCGCGTTGCGCAACCCGCTCTCGCTCGGCATAGCATCAAGCGAACTTGTGCTCTGTTCCCGCTTACTCGCAGCTTTCTCGCTATCTTGCGCCTCCTTGACTATAGCTACAGCCTTTTCTGTACCGCCAGTCTCTTCTACAGCCGATTCAATATCGTTAAGAGCATCATTGTTCTTTTCGATACTCAACAACTCAGCCACTTGCTCGGCATTTTCTTTCTTGATAGCCTCAATAGCTGCATCAATATCGCCCTCAACAAACGTTTCGGTTCTTCCGTAACGACCTTTACGTTCTTTAATCTCCCCAAGGACCCTTTCAGGATGCTGCTCAAAGTAAGGAGCACGCTCCATTACCGGCACAGAGCTATCTTTTCTTAGAATGACAATATCCGTGCCTACCTGTGTGGCCTCAAACGCGCCGCTCGGGAGTCTGTATGCCCTTTCTATTGTATAACCACCAAACTTTGTATGTCTGTCCATCCAAGAACTTGGCAGCACCATCGCAAGCACACCGCCTTCATCGAGGACATCGAGAGAACGCTTTACAAAATAATCCTCATATCTTGCAATCTTACTTTCCTCTCCCAGTCCTTTATACAAACCTCTGTGCGAGCCGTAAGGCGGGTTGCCTATTACAAGACTATATTTCTTCGGCAAAGGTTTCTTGTTGCCGCTCTCGTCTATAAATTCGGTCTCAAAAGAACGGAGGTTTACATCCACATCCGGGTAAAGTATCTTTGCGATGCGTGCTGTGGTCTCGTTTATTTCAAACGCAACAACCTCCGATGTTGGGATATTGTTTACCGCCTCAATGAAATTACCAATGCCCACACTTGGCTCAAGCACCCTTATAGGTGTTGTGCTATTGAAGTATGGCGCAACGAGCAAATTGACAGCATCTACAATCTTACCATCGGTGTAATACTCGTCAAGTATTCCGCGACCCTTCTTTGCAATGCCGCCACTCTCATATCCACGGACAATAGCCTTTATGTCATCTGTTACCTCACCCGTAATGACAACCTTGCCATCAACAATGTCAGTAACCGACGACACAATCTCTTCTATCTCCTCGTTGGTGTAGTTTCTGTTTACATCATACTGAGGTCCATTTCCAAGTTCACTGCTGCCGACTCCAGCGTTCCTCCGCTTGCGTTTGCTATTCCTTGCAGTGTCTTGTACAGGTACTCCGGCTCCCACTTGCTCAGTATCGGGAAGTTCTTCTCGTCCAAGTTGAGCTCCGCTATTATCTGTGTGGGTGTTTTCTTTTCTGCCATTATTATCGTCTTTTAAGTTATTAATATTTGTCTGCTGTGAAGGTAAAAAATCATTTTCATTTATGCTAGCATTTACGTCGGTATCTTCAACATAAAGGTCATCAACCTTCACACTCTGCATATTCTCAAGATATACACGTTCAATCACAGGCTTTGTAAAATTACCGTTTGATGCCTGCTCGCCACGATGAACAAGCATCAATATACGATGCTTCTCACCCTTGTAATAAACCTCCGGATTACTTTCCAAATCCTCTTGCGTAGCCTTGCGCAGTGTCTTGCCCTCCGCGCCTTCACGCTTCTTTGGAGCCTTCACTGCTTCAACATCCTTTGCAACCTCAGCCTCGCGTGTAACCGTTTCAGCGGTAGCCATCGCGTCCACCGAAGGTTTGTCAAAGTTTGCAACATCAAAAGCCTTGACATCATCGTATGGAGTCATATCCTTCGCAAGACCAGCCTCTTCAATCTCGGGCAACTCCCTCGCGCCATTATAGAACGCCTTGAGGTATGGACGTATTGCATCACCCAAGTCAGCAATCATACCCTTTGCGAAATCAGCGAACTTTCTCGCCCCCTTCTCAATATGATACACCGCCATTTCAGTACCAATAGCAAGAATCTCGGGGTCAACACCGATGTTCATCTGCCCGCCCAACTTCTTGCGCATACGCTCCTTGAGTTCGTTGTAACGCTCGTCAGTCACAAGTTTGTTACCGCTTGGGTTAACAACGTGGTCGCTCAATTTAGCTTCGCCCTTTTTGTTGAGTTCACCCATCAGGCTCTCCACATTAATCTGTTTCGGGCCGCTTTTTCCGCTCGGCTTTCTGCCTTTTTGCGCAGTTTCGTCACTTTTAACAGAAATCTCTTGCTCTTTTGCAGATTGTGTTGTACTTTCGTCGGTAGAAACAGTGTTTTGCAGAGTAGCTGTGTCATTCTGCTTGCCTCCATCAGAGGTTTCGCCAGTGTCTGTCGTATTGTCGGAGACACTGTTTTTCTTTTCAAAAGCAGTCAGCAACCAATTCTTACTCTTGTTATCCCAAGTCAAACGGACAGCCGCTTGGTGAGTATCGCCCTCCAACTGCACACGGTTAGCACTGCGCTTTGTAACACGCATATCATTGATAATCTCCTGTAAGTTCTCAAGCACCTCGGGGTGATACTTGGCAAGTTTTGCAAGGCCGTAGCCATCACTGTTACTTGTGCCCTCCTCACCCCAAACAAGGTCAATATCTCCAATCTCGGGATGGCTCAAAGCACCTACAGCCTCACCCTCTTTCTTGCTAAGTAAGAACCGTATAGCCTCCTTTGCCTTTCCTTTGAACTGACGGTATATTCTACCGAATGGGCCAACTTCCTCGTTTTCCTCCACTCCGCCATTGCCGGGAGCCGCACCCTCGGCAACATTGTCAAGTACAGCCTTAGCAAGAGGATGATTGTACTTCTTGGATGTCTCTATAAGCTGACGTATATATTTACCGCGTTTACTTACAGGGTGGCTTTCCGGCAACGCTTCATACAAAGCATCATACAACGGAGCCACATCCTCGCTGTACCCATACTCCTCGCGGCTCTCCCATAAACCATTCAGTACGCTATCAGTAATATCCCCCTCGGGAACAGCATTTTCACCCCCATTATCCGCAGTTTCGCCACTTTTTTGCGTATTCTCTTGCTCTTTTGCAGATTGTGTTGTACTTTCGCTTGCAGAAGACAGACCGAGTGGAAGAGCAGAAAGGGCTGCTGCCGACCCATCATTGGGAGAAAGTATGAGGAATTGCCCGCCCTCACGCTCGGCCTGTCTTTGCATTTTTGCAAGACCTTTCTCATTCACCATTCTCCAGCCCACAATCTCAACAAAGTCTTTTTCTTGGTACACATCAAGTACCACGACTGCATTCTGCTCTCCGGTTCTGATAGCAACCTTATAGTCAGGTCGTCTTATCGGTTGTGTAGAACCTACAATGTTAGGATTATACAATGCAGAACGCAATATATTCCTGCTGTCCTCCGGTTCCAATTCAACGTGTGTATTGCTATTCTTCTCAAAGACATTTTTCTTGATAACAACAGGTCTGCCATTAGCACCTAACGCAATCGCCACATTTTCAGGAATTGCCGGCAACTGCACATTTCTTGTTGGAGTTTCAAAATCCTCATCGGTGATTTCGTCAATAGAAGCAACCTCTTCAATAATCAATTTGCCGTCTGCATCAACGGGGTTTCCTTGATTATCAGCATACACACCGCCATTGCCGGGAGCGGCACCCTCGACAACCATTTCGAGGTTATTCTCGGATTGGTTGACATCCTCTGTCTTGACATCTTCTGTCAAATCAGCTTCCTGCATTTCATTGGTAGCCTGCGGGGTCTCAACAACAGGAGCAGTCTCCGCAACCGGTTGCGCGCTTTCCGCTTGCTCCTGTGGTGCAAGCAACGCTTTCACGCTCTCCCAATAAGCAATCTGCTCATCCATTTCAAGAGCCTCCACAGGGTCAGCCTTCTGTTGCGCCTCCTGAATCATCGCAATATACTTGTCAGCCGCAGCAACCTGTTTAGCAGCATCGTCAGTGAGCAGTGAAATATACTCCGCTGTCACCGCAGGCTCAACCTCCGTAAACTGTTTCTTCTTACCCTTGACAGGGATAATCTTCTCAAGTTCCGCGCGTCGCACCTTCTTGTCAACCACAGGAGAGTTTTCACCTTGCACAGCAACCGGTGACACACCCTCACCACTAACCGGTTGCGAGCTCTCACCTTGTGAGCCACCTTCAATCAGCGCAGCCTTTTCTTCAGCCATCTGTCGCGCAATCTCATCAGCCGCGGTCTGTTTTTCTGCACCAGTATCAATAGTCTCGTCAACACTCTCAAAGTCGCTTGCCGTAGCCTTGTCCAGTTCTCCAGTCTCCGCGTCGCGCACAATTATAAAATCACTCGATTTAGCCTTGTCAATCGTGCCATCACCCGAGATCGCCACATTGCCACTCACGACATACACCCTGCGCGCAGGCTGGCCATTCTCACCACGCAACATCGCCGGGTGAATCAATCCATCACCCTTATTCACGCGCCTCTCAATCTCTTTGTCACTCGCCTTGATGCGCTCGTCAATGTCATCGCTAACGCGGTCAATCATCGCCTCATAACGCACAAAAGCATCAACAAAGGACTGCGCCTCTTCGCGGTCAATCTCATTCATCTGCGACAACGCGGCTTCAGGATCATCCATCAACTTCTGCACCGTCTCCTCGTCAAAAGTAGCCATTGCCTTCTCGAGCTCCGCATCAAAAACCCTTTTCACCTCCGGCGCCTCTTCCTCAGTTGTATTATATCCCTGCGCATATATATCGCCAAG
>JAGCKB010000175.1 GCA_017647725.1 Bacteroidaceae bacterium | reverse complement strand
TTCACGTAAAAAATATGCTCTAATCCTTGTTAAGCACCTCGACAGGATTATAATTTGCTGTGCGCCAAGCACTCGACACAACAATAACAACCGTCAGCAGTGCAATCGAAGCAAAAGCAAGCAGATAGACCCACAAATAAAGAGGAGTCTTGTAGGCGAATCCTTGCAACCACTCTACCACAAAATATGTGGCAACAGGGACGGCAAGCAGATAAGCCACCAACACAATGCGTAAATACCTTATACTCACAAGACGCAGAATATCGGCTACGTATGCGCCATTAACCCTGCGCAGAGCAATCTCACGCTCCATATAACGTACCTCGAACAACACCGAGACAAAGAGACCAATCATTGCTACAAGGCAGGCTACAAGCGTAAACACAAGCACCTGATACGCCGATTTCTCCTCCTTTTTATAGAATTCCTTTAATTTCTCATCATAAAGTTCCACGACAATATCATCGGCCTTAGTGTTTGAATCATAAGAGGCAATTACCTCTTTTATCATCGGTACAAGAAGTTCCACATTGCAATCGGACTTAATTCTTATAAAAAGTTTATTCATACCACTATCCGAAAAGCAGAGGCCCATTGCTGTGCGGTCGTCGGAATTCATAGGGCGCGACACAAAATCGTCGCAAAAACCCACGATATTCCACTCCGTAGCGTTGATAGGGATAACATTATCACAGGTTATTTTGTATCGCTCTTTTGCAGCCTTGTTCAATATAATAGCATAGAGTACAGCGTCGGTATTATGCTCACTCTCGACCATGGGTATCCCCATCACATCCAGGAAATTCCTCGACACAAATGTAGGTCTAAGGCTGATTACACGCTCGGCGCCATCGGGTTGTTCACCTTTTATTTCGGTTCTCTTCACCCACACACCAAGCGCAACAACATCATTATCCGAGAAGGCAACATCGACCACCCCATCAACCGTACGCAATTTTGCGGCAAGTTCATCGCAAAACGAGGCACTGCCCAAAGGATACTTTTCGCCCAACTCTACAAAAAGCAGATTTTTGCGGTCGAATCCCATATCGGCATTCTTAATGCTATAAATCTGCACATATATAAAGGACGATACAATAATGAGCACACACGATACAGCCATTTGCAGTCCCAAAAGAAGAGTGCGCCACACAGCCCCCCTCTTCGTGTGCATCACCCTGCCTTTCAGGGCAAATGCCGGTGCAAAAGAGGTTACATAATAGGATGGCCACAACGAGAGTCCCGCAGCCACAATAATTGACAAAAGCACAAACAGAGCAACAATGCCAGGATGTTTGCTTGGTGTAACATCCGTCAGAAACATCGACGCAAACTCGCTTGCTTCGAACATACGTACAACCACATACGCCACAAACAGAGCGCCAAGAATCATCAAAACCGACTCTATCACAAAGCCCAATCGCAGCCCCACAATCCCTGCTCCCATAATCTTCTGTGTGTTTACACTGCGCAGACGACGTGGCGCGATGGAATTTATAAATATCAGATAGTTTATAAACCCAACAGAAAGTAGCGCAATGGCAACAGAGAGCAGCGTATAGGTGAGCGCAACGTTGCCACGCGAGATGCTCGGAGGATACTTCAGCTGAGACATCGAGAAATAGAGCTCACCCAGCGGAACAGCCTCGAACCGTTTTATATTTCCTGCATTAATATCGTGCTTAGCGAGAAAATCTTCAAAAGCCTTGCGCGCTACAACCTCAAATTCATCGGGCGAGCAGCCATCGTTAAGAGTAATAAATACAGAGTAATTCCAATCCAGGAAATTAATCTCCTCCCCTTTACCGTTCAGCAGATGCACAATATCCAATTTGCTAAGGTCGCTGTTCGAGGGGAAATCGCGATAGATTGCCACCACCGTCCAAGCCTTATCGGGAGCAAAAGGCGGTGCCTCATCAATCCAATACCACTCATTGAAACAGATGTGCGAGCCTATCGATAGATTATACCTGCGGGCTATCTCGTCGCTCACTGCCACAGTACGTGCCGCGTGTAACTCCTCGAAATTACCGTCGACAATCTCGAAGCCGAACATCTCTAAAGCCGAGTAAGTTATTGCGCTGCGCTTAAAGTCAAGCGGATCCTCTGTACCCTCTATTCTGCTTTTGGCTTTTACACCCGACATATATATTATGGCAGCCTGCCTCACCATAGGCATCGAGGCCCTGAGATACTCGTACATACCATAGGGCAGACGTCCGCCTGTAAGATAATCGCCCCTCTGTTTCTCGATATAAACCGCTGATATATTCTCGTGATTCTTAATGGAACAGTTGTAACTCAGTTCGTGATGAACCATCACAAGAATCATATATGCCACAGCCATTGCGACACCCAACCCACAGATGTTGAGTGCCACAACAAGCGGATAGCTGCGCAACGTGATTCTAAAATTCCTAAGAATATTCCTCATAACCGAGTGCTATTACATTCTATCCTTCAGCGAGTCTACCACAAGACCATCGAAGAGGTTAATCACTCTGTTGGCATACTGCGCATCCTTCTGCGAGTGAGTAACCATAACAATTGTAGTACCCGCCTCGTTTAGAGCCTTGAGCGTAGCCATTACATCTCGTCCGTTCTTCGAGTCGAGGTTACCCGTAGGCTCATCGGCAAGGATTAGTCCCGGCTTCGTAACCACCGCACGTGCTATCGCCACACGCTGCTGCTGACCACCCGAGAGCTGATTGGGGAAATGCTTGGCACGATGCGCAATGTTCAGGTTCATCATCACCTCATCGACCAGTTTCTTGCGCTCTGCTGCCGAGTATTTCAGATAGGTAAGCGGCAAGGCGATATTCTCCTCTACCGTCATCTCCTCAATAAGATTGAACGACTGGAACACAAAGCCAATCTTTCCACGACGATACTGAGTGCGCTCTTTCTCCTTTAAGTGCGCCACCTCTACCCCATCAATCTGATAGCTGCCTGCTGTGGGATTATCAAGCAATCCCAAGATATTCAACAGCGTCGATTTACCACATCCCGAGGGACCCATCACAGCCACAAATTCACCCTCGTTTACATCAATTGAGACACCATTCAATGCTACAGTCTCTACCAACTCGGTACGGAATACCTTCTCTAAATTTTCAGTTTTAAGTTTCATAATATTCAATATTTAAAAGTTAATATTTTATCTCTTCATTATCCTTTATTAAGCACCTCAATAGGGTTACGGTTAACTGTGCGCCAGGCACTTGCGACTACAATAAGCATTGTAAACAGTGCCACAATTATAAATGCAAGCATATATACCCACAGATGCAGCGGAGTTTTATAGGCGAACTCCTTCAGCCACTCGCTGACAAAGTATGTTGCAATGGGAACTGCAATAACAAAGCATACAAGCAGTACCTTTACAAAACGGCTGTTAAATAGCCACAGGATACTTCCCACCAATGCTCCGTTCACACGACGCAGAGCAATCTCCTTTTGTCGGTACTCTGTCTCGAAAAAGACAAGCCCAAAGACACCCAACAACGAAATTATTATAGAAATTGCCGAGACACAAGCAATGATAAGCATCTGACCATTCTCCTTTTTGTAAAAATCCTCCTCGATAATCTCATCGAGCAAGCGTGGCGGTTCATACTCGATACTCTCGTTGCGTCCCAACTTTTCGGTAATATTCCTTATTTGTTGCTGCACCAGCGCTAGGTCGGAACCTTTCTTCACCCTTATGTAACAAAGAGACATTTTTACACCGGGATGAACAAAAAAGGCAAACGGCTCCACAGCGTGCTGCATACTGCGTTCATTGACATCGTTGCAGAACCCGGCCACATCGAACCACTGTCCGCTCTCCTTTATCTTATCGCCAATCTCCATAGAGTACCTCTTTTTTGCCACCGCGTTAAAGACAAAGAGCCCCTCATCGCCATTAGACTCAATACCCTCGGTAACAGCAATCCCCATTGTCTTTAGGAAGCCCGGTTCAACCGGCAAAACTCTGAATTGAATGTTCTTATCGCCACTCGACCATTCACGTCCCCAACCACTCTTAGTATTGCCGACAATTTCACGCTCACTAAAGGTAACAGCCTCGATATATGGCGAGGTAAGAAGAGCATTGCACAGTGTCTGACGCTGCTCGCTATCGATAAGACCCTGAGGATAGACATTATATACAGGATACTGCAAAATACAATCACGGTCGAATCCCATATCGTGATTCTTCATAAAACTGTTCTGTACGGCAACAAAAACAGCAATGATGATAAACACAAACGACAGCACAAACTGCATACCGATAAGTGCATTACGCAGAGCCTTACCTTTGGTTGTAGCGCCAAAGTTTCCTTTAAGCACAAATGCAGGGGCAAAAGATGTGAGGTACCACGCAGGATAAGATGCAGTAAAAACAGCCAACAATATACCTACCCCCACGACAAGCAGTGCTACATTCATATTCTCGGGTGCAAACAGCGACACCGACAGCATCTCCCTAAAGAAACTCTTCTCTACAAGGTTTACAAGCAACAGCGAGACAAGAAGAGCAATAACAAGCAGACTGACAGCTTCGAAAAAGATACCTGCACGAAGCGAGTAACCTTGCGCACCCAAAATCTTCTGCGTGTTTATGCTACGTATTCGTTTGGGAATAAGCGCCACGAAGAAGTTGAAGAAATTTATAAAGGCTATGAGCAACGTAACAACTGCAATAGTAAGCATCGACAGCGTTGTTGCACGATTACCCACTTTCAGGTCGAAATGGCGCATATCGGTAGTAAAATAGGTCTTTGTAAAGGGCGTCAGACGCATCACCTTTTTAAGGTCGTCGAGCGTTTTTATCCCTTTAAAGCGGTCAACATTCTCGAGTAAAAGAATCTGCGCAAGCGTATGCTGCAAGAAGGCATCGACGTCATTCTTATCTCTGAGACGCACATATAGAGGGTCGTTCCAATCGCTCCAATCATTTTTTTTCATATCATTTACCAAAGTTTTCATATAAGGCCCATAGAAAGCCTCAAGCCCGGCAATGTCGCTGTTCTTTGGTAAATCCTCAAAGATAGCCCCCACGGTGAGCGAGTTCGGTGCCTTATACTCCTTTCCCCAGCACACGCGATCGCCAATCGCAAGATTGTATTTCTGCGCAACAGAACGGCTGAACGCCATTGCCGTACGATTTAGTACAGGTTCAAAGTCACCCTCAATTAGTTCAACTCCCAAAGCAACAATGCTGCTCTCTGAGAGTTCGGTACCCACAAGGGCAAGCGGTTCATCAGGAAATTTCTCGAATGTGTGATCGACATCACGGTTATGAAGATACCCGAAATGGTATCCCTCTACAGTGGGGTTATCCGTTACCATAATCTTTGCCAACGGAGTCGTCAGAATATAGGTCCAATCCTCATAACCTATTAGCTTATGTTCGACGCGAAAAAGTCGGTCGGCATCTTTTATGTCACTATTATAGCAGAAGTCATAGTTTATCTGCACAAACATTGTATAGGTGGCAGCGAATGCTATCGCAAGTCCTACTATATTCAGCAATGACGACAGACGTTGCGCACGCAGTGTTATCCAAAAATTTCGTAGTATATTTTTCATTACTTTTGTGTTTATATATTCATTACCCTTTTACAAACATCAGTTCTTATCCTTTATTAAGTACCTCAATGGGGTTACGGTTTGCAGTTCGCCACGCTGTTACAGTAACCAAAAGCGCCGACAAAAAGGTTATTACCAAGAACACAACCGCAAAAATCCACCAGCTTATCTCGGTGCGATAGGCAAAATTACTTAGCCACATCATCACGACATACACAGCTATGGGCAGCGCAATAACAAAGCTTATTGACACCATACGCAGATATTTTTTGTTTATGAGCATTATTATGCTTGGCACAGTTGCTCCGTTTACGCGACGTAAGGCTATCTCGCGCTCCATATACTTAACCTCGAAGAGCACAGTAGCAAAAAGTCCCATAAACGACACTATTATGGCTACAATAGCAAACAGGCTTGTTTGCAAAGCCTTCTGCTCGTCCTCTTTATATTCATTGCGCATAATATCGTCAAGAAGTAGCACATCTACCCCAGAGTTATCCACCTTAAAATATTCAGTCAATGCAGTACGTATATACTCTGTTACCTCTTTTATATTGCAACCTTGCTTTATTCTTATGTAGATGTATGGTTGCACAAATATAGCCCCTGCAATCTGCAAAGCAAACGGCTCTATCTGATAGTGTAGCGGACGTAACTTAAAATCACGGCAGAAGCCCAACACAGGTGCATTATGATTATCTATATAATTCTCTGTTGTAAGCAAAAAAGTCTTTCGTGCCCGCTCGTTGAAGATAAGCGCACCAGGAATAATTTCAACACCAAAATCGCCGATATTAAGTTGAGGAGTATCATCCTCCTGAAAACTACGTCCCTCGTAAATATCAAAGCCCATTACCTGTGGAAAATTCCACGTTACCTCGAAGAGGGGTATTGTTATCTTTTCAGTTTGGTTAACTCCTTGCACGTCGTCGCGCTCGCCCAATATAGCAACCTCTTTTTTATCAAAAATCTTATATGCCATATTTCCATTAGAAAATGCAACATCCACAATTTCGGGGTGCTCATTCAATTTATTTCTTAAATTTGAATGATTACTAACAAAGATAGACTCAAGCGTGGGCTGCACAACCAAAAGATTCTCTTTATTGAATCCAACATCGGCATTTATCATAAATTTGTTCTGTGCGTGTATAAAAATAGCAGTAACAACAAGTACAATGGTAATTACAAACTGCATTATAACAAGCAAAGTACGATAGAGAGCTCCGCTTCTATTACGCGCAAAGTTGCCACTGAGTACAAGAGCAGGAGCAAATGATGTTACATAAAAAGAGGGGTAAATTGCCACTATCACAGCAAAAAGCAACGATACGCATAAGATGATAAATGCTATTGTACTATTCTGCAACAATGAGAGAGACGCTGTAAAGAGCATCGACAACTCACTATCATTGGTAATAACAATAAGAAGCAACGCTATTACGACCGATACAAGCACCATTATAAACGACTCGACAATAAATGTAAAGCGTAGCTGATGCCGCGATGCTCCCATAATTTTTTGCGTGTTTACACTGCGTATGCGACGGGGCATCAACGAAAGGAAAAAGTTAAGATAGTTAAAGAAGGCAATAGTAATAAGTACCACAGCGGTAGCTATAAGAGCTACTGTAGCCATAAGATTCCCTTTATGAAGAGCATCCACTTCGGCGCCATAAAAATAGGCCTTCTCTAAAGGCATAGCGCGCAACTGAATTGCTTCGTCGGGAAATTCCGAGGCACAGACCTTGTTCATCGCCTCCTCGAGTTCATCGACATTATAACCAGGAGCAAGCCTCACATAAGAGACAAAATTATATTGGTGTCCAGGCACCTTGTACATTTCACCAATCTCGCCCATTGCAACAATAATATCGGCTTGTGCAAGGTCGCTATTATCTGGAAAATCTTTATAAATGGCATCCACCGCCATATATTTATGATAATAGAACAAATAGTCGGCACTATTCTCCATACGCTTTATTGTAGAGCCCACCTTTAGATTATGTTTCTTGGCAAAACTCTCGCTTATTACAACCACACTACCCTTACTAATTACCTTTGAGGTTGTTTTCTGTACTTTGTCATAGGATTCGCTTGAGACAATATTTCTTGGCACAAGATTATCTGTGCTACCATCAATAATCTCGAACGGGAAGAGACTGAATGCCTCGTTAGAAGCAAAAGATAGCTCTGTACGAACAACATCCTCATTAATCTTGAGCTGGCCGCGCCTTGCATTAATATTTAACACAGCCAACGACTCTACCCCTGCAATATTACGCAACGCCGAGAGCACCATCTCAGAGTTTTTCGTCTGCCATTTATCGGACTCGTGTTTAATGTGTCCGCGCACCTCGATACGCGCAATGCGGTCGTAATCTTTTATTCCTTTGTTATAAGAAAATTCATAACTAACCTGTACTGCAAGCATATATGCCACAGCTATTGCAACACCAAGGCCGGTGATATTAAGCGCAACCACAAGCGGATAGCTGCGCAGGGTTATCAAGAAGTTACGTAATATATTTTTCATAAAGCTGTTTTTTATTTATTCATCACTTTTTTACATTTGTCGGTTCTTATCCTTTGTTAAGCACCTCAATGTGGTTACGGTTTACTGTGCGCCAAGCCGTGAGCGTAACCACAACAACTGCTACCGCCGATACCATTAAGAAAGCAAGCGCA
>JAGCKB010000012.1 GCA_017647725.1 Bacteroidaceae bacterium | reverse complement strand
CAAGGACAAGTCGGCGGCCTCTCGCTTCAAGGCCGATGATTTCCCCTCACTCCCCTCGACGGTTGTTTGGGGTACCGACATCGACGATAAGATAAGCGGTGAGATTATCACCAATATGAAGCTGAAAAGTCCCAACCGTCCTGTTATCCTTGTGGCTGATACCTTCAACCGCATAGTATTTATGTCGCAGGGTTACTCTATAGGCTTGGGCGAACAGCTTGTCAAGGTAATCAATCAGTTGTCGAAGAAGTAAACAGTTCTTCTGAACCCTCATAACAAGTGTGGATGCCCCATTCTATTTTGGGGCATCCACACTTGTTATGAGGACCTTTGGAGGGGCTTATTATATGCTCTTTGTCTCGTACTCGTCAAGGGCATCTATCTTAGCCAACGACTCTACTCTTATGCCTTTCCCACGCAGATAGTCGCCACCGGGCTGGAATGCCTTTTCAATGATAAATCCCATACCTACAAGCTCGGCGCCGGCCTGCTCGACAAGATACATTATTCCGCCTGCGGCGTTACCGTTTGCCAGAAAATCGTCGATAAACAGTACTTTATCGCCTTTATGCAGATAGTCGCGACTTAGAGATACGATGCTGGGCTCGTTCCTTGTATATGAGAACACCTCTACTGTTAGTGCGTTGCTCATTGTGTCGGGTTGCTTTTTCTTGGCATAAATCATTGGTACGCCTAACAGGTGAGCCACCATAAGAGCAGGGGGGATGCCGCTTGCTTCAATGGTGATTACTTTGTCAATTTCACAATCCTGGAAGCGTTGTACAAACTCTTTTGCAACATCCATAATGAAATTGGTGTCGACCTGATGGCTCATAATTCCATCTACTTTAAGTATCCCACCTTCGCCGCTGCGTCCCTCGCGCAGTATTCTCTCTTTTATTGTCTCCATTATGCTATGCTGTTTACGATTGCTCTTACCTCTTGCTCGTCGGTCTCCTTACGTGCAAATTCATCGCTGTCGGGGTTACCCATACTCACTCCACTATGGCGGAAACGCATTCCGCTGCCGATGCTCTTGCGCGCCGAGGCGTGAATCTCCACAGCACCGCAGGCATCTAAGATGGTGGCGGCATTTTGGGCATTCACACCGCATCCGGGCATAATCTTTAGTCGGTCGCCTGCCGCCTCCACAAGCTCTTTTAAAAGCTCTGTTCCGGCAAGGGCTGATGCTGCCTGTCCCGAGGTAAGTATTCTGTTGCATCCAAGAGCTATAATATCTTCGAGTGCTTGCATTGGATTGCGGCACATATCAAAAGCACGATGGAATGTTACGTTCATATCGCCTGCTGCCTCTACCAGACGACGGCATACAGCGGTGTCAATGTCGCCGTCGGCAGTGAGTGCGCCTATGACAACACCGTCGGCACCACACTCGCGTGCAGTGATAATATCCTCTACCATACAGTCGGTCTCGCTCTCGTCATAGAGAAAGTCGCCTCCTCGCGGACGTATAAGTACGTGCATCGCTATTCCTTCGACCTTGCGAACCTCGCGCATAAGTCCTGCCGAGGGGGTTACTCCGCCAACCTCAAGGGCGGCGCACAGTTCTACACGTGCAGCTCCTCCATCACGTGCTGCAATGGCACTCTGCACACTGCCTGCGCATACTTCGAGTACTCTTTTCATTGTTCTATCGTCGTTTAAAAATAATTTGCATACCGCCGCCTGTTACTATCGTAAAAATAGAACATACGGGCAGTATGCAAATATCTCGGTTAACTTACTTTGTGATTAACTCAATAATATAGTCGGTGCCCTGGGGAACCTCGCCAAGCATCAGTCTTACGCCCTCTTTTGTCTTTTTGAACTTAACGGGCTGCTTGTCGGCATATTTGAATGCTTTCTTTACCTTGCAGGTAAGTGGCAGCAGAAGCTCGCTCTCTTTAAGGTCGAAGATGTGAACGAAGAGGCGGTTGCCCTTACGTGTGGTTACTCCCCAATCCTGTGCAGGAATATCGCCTGCTGTTGTTCCGTAAACAGTCTCGCCGTTTACGTTCATCCACTCGCCCATCTCTTTCAAACGTTCAACGGCTGTGGCAGGAAGTTGTCCGTTGGGCTGGGGACCTACGTTGAGCAGAAGGTTGGCGCCCTTTCCGGCTGTGCTCACAAGGTAGCGGATAAGAGTAGCTGTGCTCTTGTAGTCCTGGTCGACGAGCTTATAACCCCACATTC
This sequence comes from Bacteroidaceae bacterium, assembly GCA_017647725.1. Lineage (GTDB taxonomy): Bacteria > Bacteroidota > Bacteroidia > Bacteroidales > Bacteroidaceae > HGM04593. Next base: position 988 of record JAGCKB010000012.1, on the reverse strand, counting down.
CGTTCATTGTTTGGCAGGTCTCAAGCGGCAGACGGCTAATCTCCTGTCCCGAGAGGCCGGCGCTGTTCTCACCGGGTATGTCACGCTCGAATATCTGAATGTCCTCGCCGGGGTTGGTTACATCGTGGTGGTTGTTACCTATGAGGCAGGCAGGCTGCAGACGATGAATCATTTCGTACTGCTCTTTCAACTGCCAATCGAAGGGAACTGTGTCTTGGTCGCGGTCCCACTTACCATCGAACCAGATGGCACCGATGGGGCCGTAGTTGGTAAGAAGCTCGGTGAGCTGTTTGTTCATAAAATCGTAGTACTGAGGCCAGTTCTCGTTCTCTTTTATACGACCTATTACCTGACGTCCGGTGCGTCCCAAAGGATAGTCGTCGCGCGCCCAGTCGATGTGAGAGTAGTAGAGATGCAGTTTTATACCCTGACGTTGGCACTCGTCGGCAAGCTCTTTAAGCACGTCGCGTTTGAATGGGGTAGCATCGACTATATTATAGTCGCTCTGCTCGGTGTCCCACATCGAGAAACTATCGTGATGACGTGTTGTGAAGCAGATATATTTTGCTCCCGATGCTTTGATTGCCGATACCCACTCTTTGGCATTGAAGCGGTGGGGGTAGAACGCGTCGGCAGCCTTTGCATACTCGTGCTTGTTGATGGGGAAATTTTGAAGATACCATTCGCCCTGTGCGAACATACTGTATATTCCCCAGTGGATGAAGATACCGAAACGGTTCTCCTGGAATACCTTACGTGCCTCGAGATTCTCGGGTGAAGGCACATACTCCTGTGCCTGTGTCGTAGCAGGGGCAAGTGCAAGCATTGCAAGCATTGCCGCCTTAAAATAATTCTTTAAAATACCCATAATTGTATATTCTTATTGTTGTTATTTGCTGGTTTGATAAATGAGGAACTATATTCTGGTAAAACTATTTTTGTAATCTTAGACTCCTCTTGAACAACTATCTAAATGCAAAAATATATT
>JAGCKB010000174.1 GCA_017647725.1 Bacteroidaceae bacterium | reverse complement strand
GTCACGATAGGGTCTGAAGTCGCGTTCCATAATCGTACCGAATGTCTCTTCGGCAGTGCCATAGAGTGGGCCGTAGTTGTTGGCAAGGTCGAAATGTGTTATTCCATTGTCAAAAGCAGTGTGTAATATCTGTCGGCTCTTGTCAAAGGGGCTTGTTGAGCCGAAATTCTGCCATAGTCCAAGACTAACCTTGGGCAGCAGTATTCCACTGTGTCCGCACCGGCGGTAGATGAGTGAACTGTTCTCGTAGCGTTTGCTGTTGGCTGTATACTGGTTCTCTTCCATTATTGTCTGTTATTGGTTATTCTGCTTTTTGCAGCTTAAAAGTTCTCGTACTGGTATATCTAACAATTCGCTGTCGTTATTGTCTTGTATTTGTTGCCACAGCTCTGCAATATTCTCGTTGTTATGAATCTCGCTGAGTGTGGATATTACATCGCTGTTACGTCCTGCGTTGTCAAGGTCTGAGAGCATTTGACGTACGGTGCGACCGCAGTAACGTTTACTCAGATACAGTGTCTCGCCCTTACCGGTGAAAAGTACTCTCTTGTCGTGCAGATGGGAGATAATGTGATTGGTGAGGTGAGCGGGTAGGGCATACTCTTTCTCGGCATTGGCAGCTATTGTCTCAATGTCGAAATTGCTTGAAAAAGGATGTAACGACTCTATTCGCTCAATGATAAGCATACACAGAAATTTGTGATAATGGTTGTTTATGCCCTTATAATCGTTTTCGTGCTCCTGTTTATCGGCATTCTGCAAGAAGAAATTCCATTTAGAGCCGGCTAAACATATTGTCCATGAGAAATAGATTAGGAGCACAAAAATCATAAGGCTGGCGAGGTCACCGTAGATGCTGCGGTAGTTGAATGATGATATTATGTAGTAGCTGAAGTACTGCATCAGTGCAAAGATAACACCGCATGCTATTGCCGAGAATGCGGCATATTTTACCTTCACTGTAGTATTGGGAATGAGTTTGTATGCTGCAAACAGTAATAGAATATAGGTTGATACCGATACAATAAGCACATTCAGTTCTTTTATTATGCTGTCGTTGAAGATGGATGAGAGGCTCCACCATAGTGCAATTGCCATAATTACGGCAAAAGGTAGTACAAGCACAAAAGCAAAGGTCTTAAGCTGTTTATGGAAACTGCGTGGTTTCTCGTTCCATAGCATATTGAAGGTTGCATCAATTGTGCGGAAAATAGAGAATACCGAGTAGAGCAGCAGACCGATACCGATACCGACACCTAACCACATTGTTACTTTGGTGTTATTGAGATAACTGTCGGTGTATTGTATCAGACCGTCGGAGATTGCCTCCTGTCCTTGCAGAAAGTTACGTACCATCTCCAGGAATATCTCGTCGTAACCAAGTCCCTTTGCTATCGCTGTCATTAGCGCCATTACAGGCACAAGGGCAAACAGGGTGTGATAGGTGAGCGCTGCCGATGCAAGTTGCAGACTGCCGAAGCAGTCGACCAACTTTATGAGCGACCATGATATTCGGTACTTGCTCATCTGGCGGTAGTACATTACAAAGCATCGCTTGGAGAGACGGCGCAGCTTATTGTATATCTTAATAATCCATTGCATCATAGTGTGTGACTTGTTAATTGTGTTATTTCAGATATATTCCAATTCTTCCACTAATCTGCAAAAGTGAAATCTCGCATACCTTAGTGTTATATTCGGCGTCCAGGAGTCGGTCTTGTGCATCCAGCAGGCTCTTCTGTGCCTCGCGCATCTCTATACCTGATAGGTTACCAAGCAGATAGCGCTCGTAGGCAATGTCGTAGTTCTCTCTTGCTGCTACTACGTTCTGGCGTTCAAGGCTAAGCAGGCGGCGGTTGTTTTCGTATGCCTGCCACAACTCGTTAATGTCGGCATATAGCGTCAATTCAAGGTTTTTATGCTCAAGCTCGGCGTTGTTTATGGCAATCTTGGCATTCTTGCGTTCGCGGCTGCGTTTGCCATCGAAGAGATTGAATCCAACAGTAACACCAAAGTCGGCTCCCCATTCGCTACGCTTTTTATTGGCATTTATTTCGTAACGATTATGGGTGTATCCATAGCTTGCATTAAGACGCATATAGGGGTAGTCGCGCGATTTTATGCTTTGGTAGTCGAGCTCGGCCAAACGCTTCTCTTGTGACGATGCCAACAGTTCGGCATTGGTCTCAAGGGTGGCTTGCCACAATTCATCGAAGTTCAGTGCATAATCATTATAGATGATTGTGTCTTTCATGTAGAGTTTTGTGTTGACATCGCTTTCGCCCATCAACTCATGCAGACGTATGCGCGAGGTCGAGAGGCGCTCGAACTGCTTTACGCTCTCGGCACTGTCGGCATTAAAGTCGACGCGTGCCTGCAAGAGGTCGAGACGAGAGTTGTTTCCTATCACATATCTGTCTTGAACAATGCGCAGACGTTCGCGAGATAGCTTTACTGCATAGCTGAGGTTGTTCATACGAAGTGTTTGTTTTATGAAATTATAGTACTCCGATGTGAACGTGGCTACATAGTTTTCAATAGCGATACGGGTCTGCGTCTGGCTTATCAGATGCAGCTCTTTTAGTCTGTTGTAGTTTGCCTGCATCTTAAAACCATCGAAAATGGTCCATTGCAGGTCTATTGCACCACGAAGGGTGTGGTCGCTGATGTTGCGCTCGCTTGTTGTGACACCGTTGGCGCGTGATGTGACGTCGGTGTTGTCGAGTGTACCGCTGTATCCGGCGGTGAGACTTGCTGTTGGCAACATTCCGGCATTTGCCAAGCCGGAACTGTTTTTGGCAATACTCTCTTTGTTGCGTACGATGCGCAGGGAGTAGTTGTTCTCTAATCCGCGTTCGAGGCACTCTTTCAGGTTATTGGAGTGCTGTGCCGGGGCAAGACTGCTGCACAATATAAGTGCGGTTGCAAATATTATCTTTTTCATTCTTTTGTGTTATTGGCAATGTTTGTCGAAACGTATGAATAAATAGCAGGAACAATGTACATAGTGAGTATGGTCGATATTAACATACCACCTACAACTGCTGTACCCATTGCGATGCGTCCGTTACAGCCTTCGCCGGTTGCAAACATAAGGGGCATAAGTCCAAGTACTGTCGAGGCACTTGTCATAAGGATGGGACGCAGACGCTGTATCGATGCTTCACGTATTGCAATGTCTTTGTCTATTCCGCTTCTTTGACGCTGGTTGGCAAACTCAACAATGAGGATACCGTTTTTGGCGACAAGTCCCACAAGCATAATTATACCAATCTGACTGAATATGTTCATTGTCTGGTCGCCACAAAGCATGAATATAAGTGCTCCGCATACTGCAAGAGGTACGGTGAGCATAATTATGAATGGGTCTTTGAAGCTCTCGAACTGTGCAGCCAGAATAAGATATATAAGCAGCAGTGCAAGGGCAAATGCAAAGAAGAGGCTCGATGAACTCTCGCGGAACTCTCGCGAGTCGCCGGTGAGGGCTGTGCGGAAGGTGTCGTCGAGTGTTTCTTTGGCAATTTTATCCATTTCGTCGAGTCCGTCGCCGATTGTCTTGCCCTCGGCAAGACCTGCCGATACTGTTGCCGATACAAAGCGGTTGTAGCGGTAGAGCTTGGGAGGTGCAATGCTCTCGATGAGGTCGACAAGGTTCTCCATCTGTATCATTTCGCCTCGGTCGCTGCGCACGTAAATGGCCTTCAGATTCGAGGGGGCATTACGTTGCTGGCGGTTAATCTCGCCTACAATTTCGTACTGCTTGCCATTGAGATAGAGGTAACCCATACGCTGTCCGCTAAGGCCGTATTGAAGTGTCTGTGCAATGTCTCTTGTATTAATACCCAGGATGTTGGCTTTTTCGCGGTTTATTGCTACCTGAATCTCGGGCTTGCTGAATTTGAGGTTTACATCGGCCATCTGGAAAGTGGGATTGTCGTACACCTTGTTAAGGAACTCGGGGAGTACCTCTTGCAGTTTCTCGAGGTTGGTTGCCTGAATGACATACTGTACGGGCATACCTCCGCGTCGGCTGCCAAAGGTCGATTGCTGCTGTACGAATGCTCGGGCATCGGTCTTGCTGCGTACTGCCTTCGATAGCTTTTCGGCTACCTCCATCTGTGTGTAGTCGCGCTCTTTAAGGTCTTTCAGTGTAATCTGGATATTTCCTGTTCCGCTTGATACACGTGCGGTGATAAATGCAGCGTCGGGGACAATGGAGTCGGCCATACGGTTAATCTCCTCGGTGTAGTCGCGCATATATTCGTATGTCACACCCTCGGCACCCATTGTGCGGATGGTAATGCTCGAACGGTCTTCCATAGGTGCCATTTCGGAAGGGATGGTGTTCCACAGCCAACCGCAACCTATAAAGGCAGCTATCATAACTATGATTGATACGTAACGATTCCTAAGGAAAAAGTCGAGGCTCAGTGCATAGTAGCGGTTTAGTCCATCGAAGAATGGCTCGGTCTTATTGTAGAACCAACTCTGCTCCTTGCGACGTTTTAGGATTTTTGTGGCGAGCATCGGGGTGATGGTGAGCGCTGCAAAAGAGGATATAATAACCGAACCTGCCACCACAAAACTGAACTCGCGGAACAGACGGCCTGTTGTTCCCTCCATAAATACAATGGGGAGGAACACTGCCAAAAGTGTAATAGTGGTTGATATTACAGCAAAGAAAATCTCTTTCGCACCCTCTATACCTGCTGCACGGGGACGCATTCCGCGCTCTATGCGTATGTATATGTTCTCGGTCATAACGATGGCATCATCGACCACAAGTCCCACCGATAGAACAATGGCGAGCATCGATAGTACGTTTATCGAGAAATCGAGTAAATACATAATGAAGAATGCGCCAATGAGCGATACGGGAATTACGATACAGGGCACAAGTGTTACGCGCCAGTCGCGCAAGAACAGGAAGATGATGATGATTACAAGAACAAAAGCCTCGTAAACAGTGCTCTTAACCTCGTCGATTGAGGCGCGGATGAATTTTGTATTATCGAAACCATATTTGTAGTTTACATCCTCGGGAAGGTCTTTCTTCATCTTCTCCATTCGCTCGTAGACATTCTCGGCGATGTTAATGTGGTTGGCACCGGGCTGGGGGACAACTACTACACCTACCATTGGTACACCATTCATCTTCATATAGCTCTTTAGGTCGCGGGCGCTGAGCTCGGCATGACCAATGTCGCTGAAACGTACTACGCGACCGTTGTTCTCCTTGATGATGAGGTTGTTGAACTCTTCGGTGGTGCTCATCAGTCCCAATGTACGTATTGCAAGCTCTATGTTATCGCCCTCTATGCTTCCCGAGGGAAGCTCTATGTTCTCGGCATCAAGAGCAGACTTTACATCCATCGGGGTAACGCCGTATCCGGCCATTCTGATTGGGTCGAGCCACAGACGCATACAGTAGCGCTTCTCGCCCCAGATTGATACGCTGCTCACCTCGGGGATTGTCTGCAGCTGCTCTTTTACTGTCAGGTCGGCAATCTCGCTAAGCTCCAGGAGTGAGCGTTTCTCGCTCTGAATGGCCACCATAAGTATAGGTGTTGCATCGGCATCGGCTTTTGACACTGTGGGGGGGTCGCAGTCGCGTGGCAGATAGCGCTGTGCACGTGAAACTTTGTCGCGCACGTCGTTGGCGGCTGTCTCAAGGTCGACCGATAGCTCGAACTCTACGGTGATGCGGCTGCTTCCCTGCTGGCTCACACTGGTGAGGGAGCGTATTCCGGGAATACCGTTGATGTTCTGCTCCAAAGGTTCGGTAATCTGGTTCTCTATTACATCGGCATTTGCTCCTGCGTATGAGCAGGATACCGATATTATGGGGTTATCGACCGATGGATACTCGCGCACACCAAGGCTTATGTATCCAACTGCACCGAAGAGCAGAATGATAAGTGTGAGCACGGTGGCAAGTACCGGACGGCGTATGCTTAATTCTGAAATATTCATACCTCTTATCTCTGTGGTTTTTGTATGTTACTTAACCTCGTCGAGTACAACACGCTGGCCTGTGCGCAACTGCATTGTTCCTGTGGTAATTACTGTGTCGCCAACACTCAGGCCGCGAAGCACCTGCACTTGTGACTCGCTGCGCAGTCCCTTTTGAATCTCAACGGGCTGTGCCTTTCCGCTCTTGTAAATAAATACCTTGTCGATTCCCATCTCCGATACAATGGCCTCGCTGGGTACCGATATTGTACTTTTGAATGTCTGTGTGGTGAGTGTTATATTGGCAAAACGACCGGGGTATAGTCGGCCGTCGCTGTTGTCATATATTGCACGTACGGTGAAAGAGCGTGTGTCGTTGTGTATGTGTGAGTCGATGGCGTAAATTTCGGCTGTGCGCTCCTCAAGATCACCGACAGCAATGAATTTTACCTCGGTTCCGGTTTTAATTATTCCTGCGTAGCGCTCGGGGATGGCAAACTCCAGTTTCAGATGGTTGATTTTTGTGAGTTTGGCTATGGTGGTGGTAGATGAGGCGTAGCTACCGACACTCATCTGGCGCAATCCGATTACACCGCTGAAGGGGGCGCGAAGCTCGGTCTGTGCAATTTTTGATTTTACTCCGTCAATCTCGGCGCGCAGGATGGCAAGGCTTGTCTGTGCCTCCTGAAAAGCCTCCTGGCTCACTGCCTCTTTCTCCAATAGCACATTCTGGCGGTGCATACGGTCGGTATATAGCTTGAGCTGAGACTCCAATTTGCGTAGTTCGGCCTGCAGTGGGGCATCGTTTATCTTGGCAAGAAGCTCGCCCTGTGCAACCTGTGAACCCTCTTTGAAGAAAATGTCAGTAATTTTTCCCGAGGTCTCGAAAGAGAGGTCTACCTCTTCGTCGGGAATAAAGCTGCCACTTACAGGATATTCGTCCGAGAGTGATGTCTCTTTAAGTACCACTGCCTTTACGTTAAGTTCTTTACTCTGCTTACCTTTGGCCTTTACGGGTGCAGGCTCAAGCTCGGTGTTCACTTGTGGAATAAATGTATTGATGCCCATATATACGGCTCCTGCCACAATTACACCAACAATTCCCCATTTGACAAATTTGTTCATTGTTGTATATTTTTATTGTTTTGTACTCAAATTATATACTATTTTGGAATAATATATTTGTAAAAAAATATTGTCTCAAAATAATTGGCTAAATTATTAAAAAATGGCGAAAGCCACAAATAAATATCTCGAAACATTTTAAGAAGCTGTTTAAATTTCTAAAAATAAATTCATATAGAAGCTGACGGTTTCGTTGTTTTTATATTCAAAAATGCCTGTTTGTTTCTTTTTTGCGGTTACATAGCCCGCTATGCGCCCTTTAAAAATAAATAAACATTCTATTCTTGCTCTATAAAAAACTTGGCGATATAATTTTAAACAGCTTCTAAATTTAAACAGCTTCTAAATATTTTTTTACT
>JAGCKB010000173.1 GCA_017647725.1 Bacteroidaceae bacterium | reverse complement strand
GCAGCCAACGACAAAGTCATAGTAGTAGTATCGGCACTGGGTGGTATAACCGACAAACTCATAAAGACATCGCAAATGGCGGTAGAGGGCAATCTTGCCTTCAACGATGAGTTCCAGCATATAGTGACACGTCATCACGAACTTATATACAACATCATCGGTGACGAAGAGAAGCGCACCACCCTTCTTCAAGAGGTAGACAAGCTATTGAATGAGCTCGACAACATCTACCAGGGTCTTGCACTAATAAACAATATTACATCCAAGAGCGAAGCCACAATAGTGAGCTATGGCGAAAGAATTTCGAGCCGCATTGTCACCGCACTCATCGACGGTGCTGTACGCTACAATGCACGTCAGTTCATAAAGACCGAGGTAAAGCACGGAAAGAACATCCTTTCCAACGAGGCAACCGAGCAGCTTATACACGAACAGTTCGATGGTCGCAACGACCGCATCGTGGTTGTTCCCGGATTTATTTCGCAAGATATTGAGAGCGGCGACATAACCAATCTTGGTCGTGGAGGTTCCGACTATACCGCAGCTATAATTGCAGCAGCCCTTAAGGCCGATATATTGGAGATATGGACCGATGTCGACGGATTTATGACAGCCGATCCCAAAGTGATAAACAACGCTTATACAATAAACCGACTAAGCTACGTCGAGGCTACCGAGCTTTGTAATTTCGGTGCAAAAGTGGTATATCCCCCCACAATATACCCCGTATTCAAGGCAAACATCCCCATAGCAATAAAAAACACCTTTAACCCCGACGGCGAAGGTACTATAATAAGTGCCGATAGCGACTCGGGCGGCCGACTAATAAAGGGAATATCGAGCATCAATGATACCGCCCTGCTCACCGTACAGGGATTGGGTATGGTTGGTATTGTAGGAGTTAACCACCGTATCTTCAAGACACTTGCCGATGCCGACATAAGTGTGTTCCTTGTAGCCCAGGCATCATCGGAGAACAGCACCTCTATAGGTCTGCGCCACGTCGATGCAGCAATGGCGTGCGAGGTTCTGAACAAAGAGTTTGCAAAGGAGATTTCTATGGGTCTTATGGAGCCTGTGACAGCTGCGAGCGACCTCTCGACCGTAGCTATCGTGGGAGAGAATATGCGTCATAACCCTGGCATTATAGGTAAGCTTTTCCAGACACTCGGTCGTAACGGTATTAATGTCATAGCCTGTGCACAGGGTGGTCAGGAGACAAACATCTCATTTGTCATAAAAGACAAATTGTTGCGCAAGACACTGAATGTTATTCACGACTCATTCTTCCTCTCGGAGTACAAGGTGCTTAACCTCTTTATCTGCGGAGTGGGAACAGTTGGAGGCAGCCTTATCGAGCAGATTGCATCGCAGCGCAAGAAACTGATGGAGGAGCACAGCCTTAAGCTGAATGTCGTTGGAATAGCCAACAGTCGTCACGCGATATTCGACCGCGAGGGCCTCGACCTTACTAACTATCGTCAGGCGCTTGCCGATAGCCCCGAGACCAATATCCGGCATATGCGCAACGAGATTATAAAGATGAATATCTTTAACTCGGTATTTGTCGACTGTACAGCCAACGTCGATGTAGCATCGCTCTACAGCGACCTTTTAGAGCATAATATTTCGGTGGTAGCAGCCAACAAGATTGCAGCATCGTCGGACTATGCAACATACTCTCATCTGAAACATATTGCCCGCCAGCGCAACATAAAGTTCCTGTTCGAGACTAATGTGGGTGCAGGTCTGCCAATTATAAACACCATCAACGACCTTATAAACAGCGGCGACAAGATTCTGAAGATAGAGGCTGTACTCAGCGGTACACTGAACTTTATTTTCAATATGCTCAGTAGCGAGGTACCTCTTAGCGAGACAGTGCGACTTGCACAGGAGAAGGGCTACAGTGAGCCCGACCCACGTATCGACCTCAGCGGAAAAGATGTTATCCGCAAGCTGGTTATCCTTGCCCGCGAAGCAGGATACGCTATCGAGCAGAGCGATGTCGAGGCCAACCTCTTTATTCCCAACGAACTTTTTGAAGGCTCGCTCGAGAATTTCTGGGAACAGCTGCCCGAGCTTGACGCCGACTTCGAGACCGAGCGTCAGAAGATGGAAGCCGAAAAGATGCGTTGGCGATTCATTGCCAAATACCAGGATGGCAAGGGAAGCGTATCGCTGTGTAAGGTAAATCGCCACCATCCCTTCTATAATCTCGAAGGCAGCAACAATATCGTCTTGCTCACCACAGAGCGCTACAAGGAGTACCCAATGCTCATAAAGGGCTACGGCGCAGGAGCCGGTGTTACGGCAGCAGGTGTTTTTGCCGACATTATGAGAATAGCGAATATCTAATAAAAAAAGATTGATGGGTTGCCAACAAGCAACCCATCAATCTTTTTTATCTGCGTACACCTCGCAACAGAATAGCAGCAGCCTTATCCCTGTTCGACGAGAAACTGAACTGTTTTAAAATCTTTTCGTAATATCGCGAGTCAATCATTCGCGGTTCCATAATCTTAATTGCAGCCAATTTATTATCGTCAAAAGAGAAGAGAGACAACAGTTTATAACACTGCTCCGAAGAGAAATAAGAGCCAAAGGCAGCAATCTCTACCAACTGCAGTCTGTTCTTATCGAAAGAGGTCTCTTTTACATATTTATAAAACTTTTTAAAATCGGCACTTCGCATAGCTTTTACATCGCGCAGTTCCCTGTCACGTCCACGTAACTCTACACGCTCTTCGCCCACACTGCCGGCCCAATTCTGAGCTTCTACAGATGCCGAACCTACCACAAGTAACAGCATCATCAACATTAATCTTCCTAAATTTTTCATAGTCGTAAATTTTAATAAAAGATGGCTGATTATTCTGCGACAAAGGTAAAAGGATAAAAAACGCACATCAAGATTATTTTCCCTATTAAGTAATAGGATTTTTCCTAAATTGTTGTAACTTTGCAGCGTCTTGTTCCGCAAACAGTCTCCTTTGGAGATGCGGATTAAAAGGGAAACAGGTGAAAGTCCTGTACAGTCCCGCTGCTGTAAGCTCTTTATTATGAGCCTCATCCATTCTAGCAAACCACTGCCCCAATGAGGGTGGGAAGGAGGATTGAGGTAGAGTAAGTCAGAAGACCTGCAAGACGAGTCAATTGCTCATATTACCTTCGAGGAGAGGTACGAGTCATTGTTTTATTCAACATTTTCGCCAATGCAGGCACATTGCATCATAAAAGCGTGCTATGTGGGACTTTTTGCACTATCCTTGCCTCTGTGCAGTATATCGGCACAGAGCGATGACGTTGTGTACCAATTAGACTCATTGATAGTAGACGGCAATAGTTTAAACAAAACAGAAAGTTCGGCTCCGCTACAGCGACTATCGGCGCACGATATAAAACGTCTGGGTGTAACCAATGTGGGTGATGCAATGAAGCACCTTGGCGGTGTTACGGTAAAAGACTATGGAGGCATTGGTGGACTGAAGACCGTATCGATACGAGGAATGGGTGCACAACACACCGCAGTCTTTTACGACGGTGTTGCTGTTGGCGACTGCCAGAATGGGCAGGTCGACTTAGGGCGCTTCTCGACCGATAACCTCGCAGGGCTGCAACTGCTCATTGGCGAGGGTGATGATATTTACCGTTCGGCACGTATGCTTGCCTCGGCCGGCAGTATATCATTAGAAACCCATCTGCCACAGAGCAAGATATTCAAAGCAGGTGTAAGAGCAGCCTCGTTCGATAGCTATCAAGCAAATATCTACCTTGCCGACAGGGTAAGCAACCGGTCACAAGCCTCGCTGTTCATCGATTATACAAATGCCGGAGGATGCTACCGTTTCGACATCGGCGGTGCAGGTGGCAGCATAGGCGGACGACGCATAAATTCGGACATTGAGAGCCTGCGTGCCGAGGCTAACCTCCGATGGAGTAAAGAGAGGCACTCGCTGCGTGCAAAGGTTTACGGTTTCTGCTCGGAGCGAGGCATCCCCGGAGCTGTTATTGTCGACAACCCATTGAGCAGCGAAAGGTTACTATCGCGCAACATCTTCGGACAGATGTTGTACGAATTTGCGGCCTCGCCCCAGGTAAGGATGAAAGCCTATTTTAAGCAAAACTACAGCTACGACAGTAACCGCCTGCCCGCTACTGCTGGAGCTGTTACAAGACATCATTTCGAGCAGCACGAGAGCGACCTGTCGTACACCCTAAAATGGCAACCAACCGAAAGAATAACCCTTGTTCTTGCCGAAGAACTTGTTTACAACACCCTATCGACAAGCAACCGACATAATGTTATGTCGGCAAAACCCAACCGTCTGACAATGCTATCGGCTGCGAGCCTGCGCTACAGCGACGCTACACTATGCGTCACAGCCTCACTGTTACACTCCAACACCAATGAGTGGAGTTCAAAGGGAGAGGTATCCCCTCGACGCTCACGTCTGTCACCATCATTCTCACTATATTTCTACCCCTTTGGACGCAACTTATGCCTAAGAGCCTCGTACCGCGATATATTCCGTCTACCCACATTCAATGACCTATACTACCGCGAGAGCGGCAATTTTAAGCTGCGCCCCGAAAAGAGTCGTATGCTGAATATCGGTGCCGCTTATTCGCTGTCACAAAGCGGAATATTACAGGAACTCACCCTCTCGACCGACGCATACTGCGGTCGTGTGAGCGACAAGATTGTAGCTGTCCCCGGTATATTTATATGGAAGATGAGCAATGTAAATGAGGTTCTCTTATCGGGTATAGATGCAAACGTCTCGACTAAGATTAAATTGGGCCACTCATCGCACCTTGAGTTCTCGGGTGCATACAGCTATATGCACGCCGTCGACAACACCGAGGGGTCGGCAGTAAAAGGCGAACAGATTATATACACCCCGCGACACTCGGGCTCGGCATCAACAGCCCTGCGCACACTGCTCTTAGATGCAGGCTACTCGCTTGTGTGGAGTTGCGAGCGCTACCGTCTGGCGCAGAACATTCCATCGTCTCGTGTCGATGGCTACTGCGACCACTCAATATGGCTGTCACGCGACTGGACAATTGGGAAATTGGTTCTAAGCACCCGCATCGAGGCTATGAACCTACTCGATAAAAACTACGAGATTATACGATACTACCCAATGCCGGGACGCTCCGTCCGCCTGTCAGCTACTATTAACCTTTAAAAATATATTACAATGAAGAAGCTACTATTACAAGCCACAGCGCTTATTGGAATGTTTGCATTTACAGCGTGCGACAGTGATGACAAAGTAACTCTCCCCGAGGGAAACGAGACACCGGCCAACAGATGCTACATCGTGAACACCGGTAACTGGGAAGGCAACGATGCAAGCATACAGTACTACAGTTTCGAGACCAATATGGCAACAGCAGGTGACAGCGAGGCAAATATCTTTGCCGTACAGAACAAAACCCTCTTGGGCGACCTTGCTCAAGACCTTTTGTGGACAAAAGAGAAGCTTTTTGTATCGGTTAGCGGCTCACAGAAGATTGAGATTCTTGATGAGAGCGGAAAACGCCTGCAAGAGCCTTATATATTTGCGCAGGAGGGAGCATCACCCCGTATGATGACAACCGACGGCACCAATGCATATGTAACAAACTACGACGGTAACGTATATGTATATAATGCCACTACAGCCGCTTTTGAAGGCAAAATTCCTGTCGGCACACGTCCCGAAGGCATAAGCCACTGCAACGGCTATCTTGTTGTTAACAACTCGGGTGACCTGTATGCCTACAACGGCACAGTATCTATCATCGACCTATCGAGAGGCGACACACGCACAATAAATATGGTTAACCCCTACACTGCAAGCGTCGTATGCAACGAAGAGGTATATATAATCGACAGCGGTAACTACTACGATATTCCCTCGGCTGTATACCGCATATCACCCGAAGAGGGGAGTGTAACCTCATTGGGATTCAGTGCATCGGCAATTGCTGCATACGAGAACACTCTCTATTACGTTGATAATGCCTGGGACTATGAGAAGAACGGTTATGTTACAACGCCTCTGTTCGCTCTTGACGTTACCACAGGCGAGAAACGCGAGGTGCTGCCAGAGGAGACTATGACCAATGTAAACTCACTATCGGTTAACCCCGAGAATGGCGATATTTATGTAGGCTACGCTAGATACGGTGTATTGGGAAATATGCGTATATTCGACTGCAACGGCAAGCAGAAGAGTTTCTTCGGCGTGGGATACTACACCGCCGGAGCACGCTTCAGAATGTAACAATTAGTTAACACATTGTGCGTGTGCGGGCCATATTGTGCTAATTAATAACTCATTGCGTGTAGGGGAGATTTCTAATCGCTCGCACCGCGTTTAATATTTTGCAACCATTAACAACATAAACAAAAAAGAGCATAAAACAGTATAAATATAACGACAATGAAGAATATATTTAATCTGCTACTAATAATAAGCACTCTTGCCACAGCATCCTGCTCGGGCTACATGAGCGAAGGCGAGGCTATTGTGGGCGATACACTGCAACTGCGCCACGCATCGTTGCTCACCATTGTAGAGTGCGACGGATACACTGTCACCGACATTAAGAATCCGTGGAGTGGCAGACTATTGCACCGATATATTCTTGTTGATAAAAAGAGCAGTGTACCTGCAGATATTCCGCGTGGTACACTGCTACGTACTCCTCTTGACAACCTGCTTATTTTTTCGACAGTACACGCCGAGCTTATCTGTCAACTTGGACGAGCAAATGCCGTGTCAGGTGTTTGTGAGGCTGAATATATGACACAGCCTGTACTAAAGGAGAGAATAGCAAACGGCACAATCGTAGATTGCGGAAGCACTCTTAACATAAACAGCGAGCGTGTGGTGCAGCTATCGCCACAAGCTATCTGGGTGCTGCCATACGAGAATGGAGGGTACGGGAAGTTAGAGAGGTTGCACTACCCTCTTATCGAGTGTGCCGAGTATATGGAAAACTCACCGCTTGGCGGTGCCGAGTGGGTGCGTTTCTATGGCCGTCTTATAGGCGAAGGCAAAAAAGCCGACTCGCTTTTCAATGTAGTAGAGAATAATTATATCACACTTCGCGACAAAGTAAGCCATTGCGACACACGCCCTACCCTTATGTGTGAACTTAAGAGCAGTTCGGCGTGGTATATGCCCGGTGGAAACAGTACAATGGGACAACTATACAACGATGCAGGCGCCAACTATCTCTTTGGCTACCACAACCGCACCGGTTCTTTGCCTATGGCCTTTGAGGCAGTGCTCGACAGAGCCTCGGATGCCGATTTATGGCTTATGAAATATGGTGGAGCAAGAAAGACATACAAATCCTTGCTGACAGAATTTGAGGGTTATGCCCATTTTCGTCCATACAAGGAGCGCAATATCTATGAGTGTCGTCTAAGTGAGAAGCGTTTCTACGAA
The DNA here is from genome assembly GCA_017647725.1 of Bacteroidaceae bacterium. Lineage (GTDB taxonomy): Bacteria > Bacteroidota > Bacteroidia > Bacteroidales > Bacteroidaceae > HGM04593. The sequence goes on along the minus strand of JAGCKB010000173.1, from coordinate 3,899 downwards.
GAGACACCTTTCCGCCCCGATATACTGCTGCAGGAGCTTGTATCAATAATTCACCCCGAGTTTGTAAAAGATTATGAGTTACGCTACTATGAAAAGATGCAAGAGGAGTAATTACCTTGTCGCCATTATTCTGTCGGCATTAGTGCTTGTGGTACTGTTCACCGCCAATCTGTTGTGGGGAGCGGTGGATATTCCCATCGACAAAGTAATCTCTATCCTGGCAGGCAATGAATGCGAACAGGGGTGGCGACTTATTGTACTGGAGTCGCGCCTGCCACAAGCAGTGACTGCGATGCTTGCAGGTATGGCGCTATCGGCAGCAGGACTTATGTTACAGACACTGTTCAACAACCCTCTTGCCGGCCCCGAGGTATTCGGAATAAACAGCGGTGCAGGATTGGGTGTAGCCATTGTTATGCTACTGCTCAATGGTACTCTTGCCTCGGGTGGACTATCATTAGGCGGTTACACAGCAATTCTCTTTGGCGCGTTTATAGGGGCGCTTGCTGTGATTGCCATTCTGCTGTTGCTCTCGATGTGGCTGCGGAATAACATCTACCTGCTTATTGCCGGCCTTGCTGTAAGCTACCTTACCTCGTCGGTAATCACCCTGCTTAACTATTTCTCTACTGCCGAGGGGGTTCACTCATATCTTATATGGGGAATGGGCAGTTTCGGTGGTGTATCTACGGCTCAATTGCCATTCTTTGCCACACTGCTTATTACCACACTCATAGCATCACTGCTAATGGTCAAGCCACTTAATGCACTATTGCTTGGTGACGCATATGCAGCCAATCTTGGTATAAAGACTAAAAGCGCACGTGGCGCGTTACTTGCTATTACCGGTATTCTCACAGCCTGTGTTACTGCCTTTTGCGGTCCTATTGCTTTTATAGGCCTTGCAGTACCACACATTGCCCGTCTGATACTGAATACCAATAATCATATCTTTCTGCTGCCTGCAACAATAATATGGGGAGGCGCCGTAGCGTTATTGTGCAACCTCCTATGTCAGCTACCCGGAAGCAGTGGGCTGTTGCCGCTTAGTGCAGTAACCCCCATTATAGGTGCGCCTGTAATTTTGTATGTAGTGATAAAAAGAAGAGGGGTATAATTAATCACAGTTTTTTATTCGCTATACAGTTGTAAATATTGTATAGCGATTTTTTCAAACAGGAACAAAGATTATTTCTGTTGAACGAAGAGATAATATTCCAAACGAGCATTGTTTGTGAAAAAGTTTTTATATTTCAAAATATGCGTCAAAACTGAGCACCTATTTGAAATATCTCAGATAAGTTTGTAACTTTCGATTATTAGCACTAATTTTGTAAACGTCTGTAGGGAGAAATCTACAGACGCAAGAAAGCATTTTGTTTTAAGTCCGAGACTGAAATTTCGCCAAAATTTACGGAGGGCAAGAACAATCAATGCTCATCCTGTGTATATACAAGCCTCACACGCTCTGTGTAGGGCTCACGTATATATTCACGGCGTGGGAATATTGTTTCTTCATGGTTCATTCCGTATAGGTGTTTGGCGATACCTCAGTTTCGTGGACGTAAGGCGACAAGTCTCACGTCTTTCTTGTTTTTGGACCCTATTTATTAATAGCTATAGTTCGGAGACTTGCTGTAGCAGAAGAAATCATTATTATGAAACAAATCTTCCTAAATTATTTTTTCACAACACTGTTGCTGTTGTGTTGCACAGCGGCAAACGCTTACGATTTTAAGGTCGATGGCATCTTTTACAACATTGTATCCGAGGAGGAAAAAACAGTTGAGGTAACAAGCGGTAGCAACAAATATACCGACGCAGTAACAATTCCTGCGAGTGTAACTTATAATGGAGAAGCATACAGTGTAAAGAGCATAGGAATTAACGCATTCTATGAATGCAGCAGCCTTACAAGCGTGAAAATACCGGAAAGTGTAATAAGTATAGAGGAAAAGGCATTTTGTCGTTGCTCAAGCCTTACAAATATTAATTTACCAAGTAGTATAAAAAGTATAGCACCACACATATTTCAATATTGTAACAGTCTTACAAGCATTGAAATTCCAAGCAGAGTAACAAATATTGGCGATTATGCGTTCTGTGGTTGCACTGGTCTTACAAGCATTGAAATTCCAAGCGGAGTAACAAATATTGGCGAGAGAGCCTTTAATGATTGTTCCGGTATTTCGACCATAAAGATACCCAATAGCGTTAAAACCATTGGAAAGATAGCCTTCAGTGGTTGTACAGGACTTACAAGTGTAGAGATTTAGAATAATGTAAAAAGTATAGAAGAGAACACTTTTACAGATTGCAGCAGTCTTGCAAGCATAGAAATTCCCAGTGGTGTGACAAGCATAGGAAAGAGTGCTTTTCGTAATTGTAGCAGCCTTGCAAGCGTAAAACTCCCGAACAGTGTAATAACTATTGGAGAGAGCGCCTTTGAGGATTGCGATGCTCTTACAGATGTTACTATTCCAAATGGTGTAAAGAGCATAGGATATGCTGCGTTCCAATATTGTATTGCTCTTGAAAAAGTTACAATTCCCGAGAGTGTAACAATTATAGATACATACGCTTTCCGTTCTTGCAACAACCTTACAGATGTTAACATTTCCAACGGAGTAATAAGCATTGGGGCATCGGCGTTCAGCAGTTGCATTTCCCTTGTGAGCATTGAAATTCCGAGCAGTGTAACAAGTATAGCCAATAATGCATTTACTAATTACTACGACCTTGAAGAAGTTGTTATTTTGGGCAAATTGGAGCGCATCGAGAGTAAATTATTCTATGATTGTAGGAAACTTAAAAACATTATAATTCCAAGCAGTGTAAAAAGCATAGGCGATTATGCATTTTATAGCTGTGGTAACCTTACGAATATTACAATCCCTGCGGGTGTAACAAGCATAGAAAACCACGCATTCCAAAGGTGCAATGCTCTTACGACTATCGTGTCCGAAATTCCCGCCGATAAACTCTTTGTTACTCATTATGCTTTTGATGGTATAAATAAGACCAACTGCACTCTTTATGTGCCCGTAGGTGCAAAGAGCACATACCAAAGTACCGATGGTTGGAAAGATTTTACAAACATTGTAGAGAGTTACGTGCTTACTGTCTCAGCTGCGGGATACGCCACAATGTATTTGGATAAGGCGGTGGAGATTCCCGCCGGCGTAGAGGCTTACATTGCCAACCGCGTCGAGGGTGACCGTCTGAAAATGCAAGCTATTAAGGATGTTATTCCCGCAAATACAGCGGTAATTATCAAGGCCAAGGAGGGTAACTACTCGTTTACAGAGAGCGTTGAAGCGTCCGAGGCTGTTAGCAATAATCTGCTCTGTGGTACGCTTACCGACACTTATATTAAGCCAGCAAGCACACAGACGGCATACGTTCTTTCCATGATTGACGGCATCGTTGGAATGTACCGCGCCAAGCTAATGGCCGACGGCACATTCAAGAACAATGCCAACCGAGTTTATATGCTCTTGAGCGATATTAGCGTGGGCGAGGGTAATCTCGATACAAGCGACCCTGGCGCTCAGCTGAGCAATGGTTACCGTTTCGATTTTAGCGGCACAACAGCCATCGAAAGAATCGAGAGCGAGCAGAGCGAGGCTGTTTATTACGACCTCAGCGGCCGCCAAGTAGAGAATCCCAAACGTGGAATTTATATTGTGAACGGTAAAAAAGTGCTGGTTAAGTGAGAGCAATAGAGACTTTCACTCATTAGAACATTCCCATACAGGGCGTACAACAAAAAATCCGACCGCGTAATGGCAGTCGGATTTTTTCTATTATGTCTTGAACGATTTTATGATGCAAGAATCTCTTGCGCACGAACAGCATCGCGGTCAAGAGGTTTATCATCCTTAATTTCTTTTGTAAAG